>NZ_BCBW01000034.1:0-122572 GCF_001315805.1 Olleya sp. ITB9 | reverse complement strand
CTTTTCATATTATGCACAACGTGTTTGTATATGGTTTGTTGCGTGGTTTAAGCACTAAAGTTAGCAAATAAAAACCGAATAGAAAATCCGCGAGGATTTTCGTAAGTAAGCTAGAACTAGCAATAAATTATATACGGTGTTACCACCAGTTATTTTTTCTTAAATATAGCTAAATGTTCAAGCATAGGTTTATTACTTCCTTTACTTTTAATCGTATCAAATATTTTTATTCCACTTGGTATAGGTTTAAAAAATTCTGTTCGATTAGCTTTCAAACTTTTAATTAGTGGTGATTTTATTTTTCTCGGAAATGTAATTGAAAATAGGTTGTTAGATTTAATGAAGTAAATTAACCAAATGAGGTCATATTGATTGTCTTCAATATTTTTCATTTTCTCGTTAAACAAATTTTCAATTGCTCTTTCAATTTTTGTCATTACTGACTTATTAGCAGAATGTTTTTCGATTATTTTTTCAATTATTCCAAGAATTTGAGGGAATGATTTGTATCTACGCTCTTTTAATAAAAGTAGTAAACTAATTGCCTTCATTAAATTCTTTTCATTGAATTCTAGCTTTAGATTGAATGAATTGGATGAAAGTTCACTTAAAAATCTGTCAACGACTCCGGTTCCTCTGTGTTGTTTGTCTACTTTTAAAGTACCTCTTAAAGATTTTTCGAAACGATTATAGCTTATCTTATTATTATATCTTAATGAAAACTGTTGATAATCAGCAGTCCACTCTCTAAATAAGCCTTCAGGTAATTCATTAACTTCTGATTTGTCGTCATTCAATGCTAAATTAAAACTCTTTAGTTGCTTTTGAAGTATTCTAATTATCTTGTTAGCATCCTCTTTTTTTTGACATAGAATTCTATAATCATCTTTAAATCTAACAGCTAAAAAATCAATTCCTAGCTTATCTATTTCTTTGGAACTTTCAGTGTCCACAGCAGATAATATTATTTCTGCAATTAAATCAGAAATTGCTGGTCCAATTGGGATTCCATTAGTACAGCCATCATTAGCGTATTGTATAAGTTTATCTAGTTTTAAGCCTAAAAATCTATCGAATGCATTTCTGTTTCCACTAGTTCTAATTGTTTTTTTAGTGTGGATAGCCCAAGCTATACTGTGCGTATAAATTGAAGGATAAAAATTCTTAATATCGGTTTTTAAAATATATTTATAATTAAAAGCTTCAGCGACTAAATCATTTTCAGCCATTTCAAGAAACTCATAAATCATTCTTCCTGCTCTTAAATTTCCTAATTCTCCTTCGTTTTTTTTAGTAACAGGAATTGGAAAACTGTAGGAATAAATTTTGTTTTTAGAATGAAATAAATGACTTGTTATTAAATCCCATTCGTTCATTAAATACCAAACCATATCGTGATAAATTTTTGGTTCAATAATTCCGAATGTTCTATCTGTTAATTGTGTTTTTGGAAAGGAAACATTTATCAACTCACTTTTTTTAACATCAAACTTTGGATTCGTACCAGAAGTATCTACCTCAGTAAATGGTCTAGAATTTAGGTCAAATTTGGAAACTTTAAAAGTTGGTGGGACAATATACTGTTCAGGGAAATAACCTTCTTCTAATAACCATTTTGCAACTTTTTTAGTAGGAACTTTTTTTAAAAGCTTTTTTGTTTCTAAGAAATGTTTTCTTGGTAGTTGCATTTTTTTTTAATTGGTGGTAACTGGTTATATGACAACTAATATAGTTGTTTTTGGGGTTATATTTCCCGTTATGACAACTTTTTTGTTGTTTTATTAGGGTTGTTAAATTTTTGTATTGCTATATCTAAAGGGTTTGAAATTGACATAAGATCTTTTCGTTGTACATGAGTGTATATCATTGTTGTTTCTGGCTTAGCATGACCTAATAGTGATTGGATATACCTGATATCTACACCGTTTTCTAATAAATGCGTGGCATAGCTATGTCTTAATGTGTGTGGTGTTACAGGCTTGTTTAATTTTGCTTTCTTACAGCTTTTTGTAATAAATTGCCTTACACTTTGTGCGCTATATTTACCTTTATTTATGCCTTCAAAAAGATAAATTTTAGGTTTGTAGCTACGGTAGTATTCTACAACCATTGGAATAAAGTGGTCTGCAATACTTACAATTCTGTCTTTTCTGCCTTTACCGCTTTGTACATGTATTTGTTTTCTGTCTAGATTGATGTCTTTTAATTGTAAATTAATTAATTCGCTTATCCTTAATCCACTTGAATATAGTAGTGTTATTATTGTTTTGTGTTTTAAGTTAGTAGTATTTGAAATTAAATTTAAAATGTCTGCTTGTGATAATACAATTGGTAGCTTTTTTGATTGTTTAGGTCTAGCTAGTTCTAAGTTATTGATATTAAGTTTTGGGTAATACAGGATAAATAATTTTAATGCACTTATAAATTGGCGTTGTGTGCTGATGCTGTAATTTCTTTTAATATAAATATCTTCTATAAATAATTCTACATCTTTGTTTGTGACTAAATTTAATTTTGTGTTGTAATATTCTACAAAATCTGCTATTTGAAGTGTATAAGTATCTATAGTGCTTTTACTGTAACGTTTGCCTTTTAAGTATTTATAGAAATTATTTAGCAAGTTTTTGTTGAAATCAGATAGGTTTCTTATTCTTTTTTCAGGATGTTTTTGGATTGACAAATTTTTGTTATCAATATTTGCTTTATTTTCTAATACTTTATGGAGAAGGTGTAAATTTTGAGAGGTATTTTTTATATACCAACTTTTTAAAGTTCTACTCCAAGTAGCATTTGGAATTTTATTTAATATTTCTATAAGTGTAGTGTTATACTTAAAACTAATTTTGATTTGATGTGCTTGTTTATAATAAATGTTATTTAAAGTAACTGTTGGAAGTTGTTGCATAGCACACTGTTTTGATTGTTCTAAAATAGTAAAATTAAAACAAAAAAAAGCCTAGATAATTCTAGGCTTTAATTGGTTAAGGTGTTTTAAATGTTATTTTTTTACAGAAGAAAAATCATCTACCGTTTGCATGTCTTTAACTTTGTATGTGTCAGCAACACTAGTTACAGTAGTTTCTAACGAAGCAGGAGTTACAATAGCTTCATCATATTCAACCATAGCTAATTCGCGATCAAAATCTACAACTGCAGATTTTACTCCTTCCATCTTAGTCATTTTTTTCTCGATAGTTTTTGCGCAACCCATAGCACAAGTCATACCTTCAATTTTAAATTCGGCTTTAGCTAATTTAGCATTTGGGTTAATTGCTTTTTTTGTTTCTACTTTAGTACTTGTTGATGCTGGAGCAGTTTTAACTTCTGGCTGTGCTTCGTTTTTACAACTAAATGTAAATACAGTTACTATGGCTAGTACTAATATGTGTTTAAATGATTTCATCTTGTATAAAATTAATTGATATAAATATTGATACAAAATTACTAAATATTATACTTTTTAAGTTTTAAAATTGGATTTTTGTAGTGTTAAAACTTAGCTATGCAAAAAAAAGCGACATCAAAATGGGTGTACTTACTTGTTTTATCTCTTATTTGGGGTACTTCTTTTATATTAATTAAAAAAGCTTTAATAGGTTTAAATGCTTACCAATTAGGTGCGTTAAGGACTTTGATTACAGGTTTGTTTTTGTTTGCAGCAGGTTATAAAAAAATACGATTTATTAAAAAAGAACAATGGAAATGGATTGCATTATCAGGTTTTGTTGGGTCTTTTATTCCTGCTTTTTTCTTTGCTATTGCTGAGACTGAAATTGATAGTGCTGTTGTCTCTGTTTTAAACAGTTTGGTACCCTTAAATACGGTTTTGCTTGGAGCTGCTGTTTTTAAAATTGCCAGTACCACACGACAAGTTATTGGTGTTGTTATTGGTTTTATCGGAACTTCTATATTGATTTTAGAAGGTGCAGATCTTAATCCAAATCAAAATTATTGGTATGCAGGTTTTGTTATAGCTTCTACAGTTATGTATGCTATTAATGTTAATGTTATAAAGCGTTATTTGCAAGATGTAAAGCCTTTAGCTATTGCTGTTGGTAATTATGTTGTGATATTTATTCCGGCTTTAATTGTTTTGTTTTTAACTGAATTTTTCACTACTGAAAATTTTAATAATCCTGATGTTGCCAAATCTATAGGTTATGTCACCATATTAGCTTTTTTTGGTACGGCTTTGGCTAAGGTTTTATTTAATACTCTGGTCCAAATATCTACACCAGTTTTTGCGTCTTCTGTTACTTATATTATGCCTATTGTAGCTTTAATTTGGGGTTTGCTAGATGGTGAGTCTTTTAGTTGGACTCAAGGTTTAGGAACATTGGTTATACTTTTTGGTGTGTATTTAGCTAATAGAAAAGCAAAAAAAATCCGAAGCGTTTAGGCTTCGGACTTTTAAAAATTATATAGATTTTAATTATTCAAAATCTGCGTCTGTAACACCTTCGTTTACAACTACATTTTTAATATTCATTGACATGGTTTGTGGACCAGTCATGATAGTTTGTGCATATGGAAACTTAACTCCGTTTACTTCAGAGTAATTGTCATATTTTACTGTTGTTTTAATCTCTTTACCTTGCGCTTCAGTTGTGCTTTCTTCTTGAGTTAATAAGTTTGTTTCAACATTATAATAACGGTAAGAAGCGTCTTCACCTTTCATAACTTTTAGTTTGTAGTTATCTGCACCATCAATAGACACAATGCTTTCTAAAGTTACATTAGCCATGTCAAGACTAGTTTCTGGAAATAAACCAGAATCTGCTAATTTAGCAGTTACTTCAGCTTCAGAATAAGGCATTTTCTGACCTTGTTGTTCTCTGTATCCAGTCGTTCCGTTCCATTTAGCCTTCATCATTACCATACCTTGCATAGCAACTTCCATAGACTCTTTATTATTTTTAGTTTGCTTAATCTCAACGGTCAATGGTGGAGCACCTTGAACAACAAAATCTCCATTCATTTTTACTGTATTAACAGCATTGATTTTATCTGTACCACCAATAGTATTAATGTAATTATCAACTACTGATTTTGCTGTAACACCCTCTGGAATTGGTTTTGAAAATACTGGTTTGTCTACAGGATTAGCAAATTTGTCAAAATACTTAATAGGTATTCCTGTTGCTTCTAATCCAGAAATAACTTCGCTACCTTTTCCAACAATAATAATTCTAGCATTTTCTGGCTTAAAGTATTTGTTAGCCACACGTTGTACATCTTCTACAGTAACTGCATTTATTTTTGATAAATATGTTTTATAAAAGTCACTTGGTAACTTGTTTAATTTAATTCTTAATGCATATCTAGCAATAGTTTGAGGACTTTCTAAAGCTAAAACAAAATCACCAACATACTTAGCTTTTGCGTTAGCTAAAGCTTCTGCAGTAACAGGTTCTGTTTTAATTTTTTTAATTTCTTTTAATGTCTCTACAACTGCACTATCTGTAACCATGTTACGTACTGCAGCTCCTGCTGTAAATCTTGATGCTCCATAACGAGAAGTACCAATACCAGAACGTGCACCATAAGTCCAACCGTTTGCTTCACGTAAATTCATGTTTAGGTAACTGTTAAACCCACCACCTAAAATTTTGTTTGCAATTAAAACTGCGTGGTAGTCAGGATCATTCATTTCTAACTTAACATTGTTAGTTAATGAAATATTTGATTGTACAGCATTTGGCATATCCACAAAGTTAATTTGTGTACTTGCAACGTTTGGATTAGGCTCGATTAAATTTGTTGAAAAATCGATTCCTTTATCCCATTTTTTGAAATACTTTTTAACTTGTTTTTCAACCGTTTTAAAATCTACATCACCAACAATTACTAAGTAAGCATTGTTTGGGTTAAAGTATTTTTGGTAAAACGCTCTAACATTATCAAGGTTGATGTTGTTAATTGTTTCTTCTGTTACAAATTCTCCGTAAGGGTGTTTTTTACCGTAAGATAAAGCACCACCGACACGACTAGCTACAGCGTCAACACTTTTAGCATTACTTTTTAAACCTTCAAGAATACGCTCTTTTTCTTTTTCAAATTCTTCTTGAGAAAATAACGGATTCATTGCTGCATCTGCCATTAATTCTAAAATACGATCAGAGTATTTTGATAAACCACTTGCAAAAGCACCATCAGAACTAAAACTTAATCTAGCACCTAAAAAGTCAATCTCTTCATTAAAAACATCTTTAGCAATGCTTGTTGTACCATTACCTAGCATAGTACCTAATAGTGATGCCACACCAGCTTTGTCTCCTTCAGTAATTGGTTGGTTGTCTATTGTTAATGAGTAAGATACTCTTGGTAATTTATGATTTTCTACAATTAAGACCTTAAGTCCATTTTTTAATTCAAATTCTCCAGGAACTTCTAATGTAATTGCTGGAGCAGGACCTGGTTTAGGTTGTTTAGATCTATCTATTTGGGCTGAAGCCGAAATGGATATAAATAATACCGCTAATAAGGCTGTTATTTTTGTTTTCATATCTATTAAAATTTCTTTATTAGTTATCGTCTTTTTTAGGTAAATACTCTAAAACAACACGTTGATTAGGGTTTAAATATTTTTTAGCTACTGCTTGAATATCTTCTCTAGTAGCAGATCTGTAAATATCAATTTCGGTATTAATTAAATCTACATCTTTGTATAACATGTAGTTTGTTGCTAATGAAGCTGCAATACCTTGAACACTTGAATTTGAATTTACAAATTGGTTTTCAAATTTATTCTGAAGCTTTTGGAAATCTTTTTCAGAAATTAATTCTGTTTGAAGTTTAACAACTTCTTCATCCATTTCAGCTAGTAATGTCTCTAAAGATGTTTCACCTAAAGGTAAACCGTAAATTGCATACACACTATAATCTTGTTGTGCTAGGTTAAAAGCTCCTGCTTGTAAAGCCATTTTTTGGTCGTCTACTAATTTTTTATATAATTTAGAAGATTTACCATCACTTAAGTAAGTAGAAATCATGTTTAAAATATACGAGTCACGCTCAGCAAACCCTGGTGTTCTGTATCCTGTAATAATTGCAGGTATCTGGATGTTTGCGTCGTAAAATTTAGCTTCAATAGCTTCTGTAATTGGTGCTTCTTTAGGGAAGTTTCTAACTGGGACTTCACCACTTGGGATTTCTTCAAAGTAAAGTTTAGCTAAACGCTTAGCTTCAGCTACATCAATGTCACCAGCAATAACTAAAGCAGCATTATTTGGTGTATACCACTTTTTAAAATAAGCTTGAAATTCTTCTAAAGTAGAATCGTCTAAATCAGACATTTCTCCAATGTTTTTGTGCTTGTAAGGGTGTTGTTGAAATAAGTTTTCGCTTACAGCAAATAAAAATTGTCCGTATGGAGAATTGTCATAACGTAATCTTTTTTCTTCTTTTACAACTTCATTTTGTGTATCAACACCTACTTGATCAATTACAGGGTGAAGCATACGTTCTGATTCCATCCATAATCCTAATTCTAAATTGTTTGAAGGGAATACCTCATAGTAATACGTTCTGTCTAAAGATGTGTTTGCATTGTTGCTTCCACCATTAGATGATACGATTTTAAACCATTCACCACGATCAATATTTTTTGTTCCTTCAAATAAAAGGTGCTCAAAAAAGTGAGCGAAACCAGTTCTTAATCCTGTTTCAGGAGTTCCTCCTAAGTCTTTACCACCAACGTCATACATAACGCCAACTGTTACTACTGGAGCGGAATTGTCTTGATGTAAGATAACGTGTAAACCGTTATCTAAATCTAACTCTTCATACTTAACTTCTTGTGCAGAAGCGGTAAAACCAGCTAAAAGCAAAGCAGCTAATGAGAATAAACTTTTTTTCATGTTTTGATTATTTAATTTATCAGTTTAAGTATTAGTATACCATTGCAAGATTTTGTTACAATGATTTTAACAAAAATAACAATACATGTACGTATTTACTGCTTAATTTATTAAAAATTAACATCATTTTGTAAAATAATTGTTTTGTTTTTACGAAATTTAAAGAAAGTATTAACCAATAAATCAAATTGTTATGAAAAATATATCGTTGCCAATTCGTTTTGGCTTAGTTATTAGTGCCTGCTTAATAGCTTTCTTTTTAATTTTAGCATTATTTAACTTACATACCAATCCTTATTTTAGTTTATTTAATGGTTTTATAACCGGATTTGGGATTTATGAAACCATAAAATATTATAAATTACAACAAGCAGACTATTTTAGTTACACTGGAGGTTTTACAGTTGGTATTGTTGCAGGTTTTATTGCTTCAGTACTATTTACCATTTTTTTTACTTTTTATGCTACCGAAATTAATCCTGATTTTTTAAATCAATTACTAACCGTTTTTGAAAGCGATTATAACGTGCACATAGGTTTAGTCGCTTTTGTTGTTGCTATTATGGGTTTTGCAACTACGGTTGTAATGACACTAACTTGCATGCAGTTATTTAAAAAGAGTAGAAATATCCCTCAAAATGTATAAAACGTTTGTAGATTAATTAATTAGCAGTATATTTGCATCCGTTTTCTAAGGAAAATGAGATTATTTTATACAAATTAATTAATAAAAACGTTACGCTATGTACGCAATTGTAGAGATAGCAGGGCATCAATTTAAAGTTGAAAAAGACCAAAAAGTTTTTGTTAACCGTTTAGCAACAGAAGAAGGACAAAACGTATCATTTGATAACGTTCTTTTAGTAGCAGATGGTTCTAACATTACTGTAGGCGCCCCAGCTATAGGCGGAGCACAAGTAAGTGCAAAAGTCTTAAAGCACCTTCAAGGTGATAAAGTTATTGTTTTCAAAAAGAAAAGAAGAAAAGGTTACCGTGTCAAAAATGGACACAGACAAGCCTTAACTGAAATCGTAATTGAAAATATAGTAGCTTCAGGAGCAAAGCCAGCAGCTAAAGCTGAAAAAGCAGCTCCGAAAAAAGAAACTAAGAAAGCTGAACCTAAAAAAGCTGCTAAAGCTACAGGGAAAGCTGACGATTTAAAGAAAATTGAAGGTATTGGACCTAAAATAGCATCTACTTTAGTAGAAGCTGGGATTAGTACTTTTGCTGAATTAGCTAAAACTGATGCAGCTAAAATTTCTGAAATCATTGCAGGTGTACGTGGTAATCACGTAACTGATACTTGGCCAGCACAAGCACAATTAGCTGCTGATGGTAAGTGGGATGAGTTAAAGAAATGGCAAGACGAATTAGATGGTGGTAAAGCATAATTGCTAAATCACTTTAAGTATAACAATTTAAAAACTTAAGATCATGGCTCACAAAAAAGGGGTTGGTAGTTCGAAGAATGGTAGAGAATCAGAATCGAAACGTTTAGGCGTTAAGATATTTGGTGGACAAGCTGCTATTGCTGGAAACATTATCATAAGACAAAGAGGTAATACACACCATCCAGGTGAAAACGTATACCAAGGAAAAGATCATACTTTACATGCTAAAGTTGATGGTTTAGTAAAATTTACAAAGAAAAGAGACAATAAGTCTTACGTTTCTATTGAGCCTTTCCAAGCTTAATAATTTTATTTCCTAAAAATAAAAAGCCCTTTCCTGATACGGAAAGGGCTTTTTTTATTTAATTAATAGAAAATTAATATTAACCCTATATTAGGTTAAAGTGTAAAATTTACTTTGAAGATTTATACTATATCCAATGGTTAACTTACTCAATTTTCTTTCTTTTTTAATTTTCTATTTTTTTTCTATAACACTATTAATTGCTCAAGATAGTGTGTCTGAAAAGGCGATATTTAAAATTAACAGAATTAAGTACAATCTAAATTCTGCAAAAAATATAAACGATACACTAGGTATTGCTGAAAATTTTATTTTTTTAGCTGACTTCTACAAAGATTTAGGCTTAGGTAGTGAGGCTATAAAAAACTATCATAATGCTCAAGAACTTTATTTAATAAAAGATACGCTTTTTGTGTATGCTAATAATCAGATTGCATCTATACATTTAGAATTAAAACAATTTTCTGAGGCATCACAATATGCCAAAAAAAGTATTTATATAGCAAAATCATTAATTTACTATAAAGGTTTAGCTAATGCCAATGCTATTTTAGGTAGCGTTAACGAAAAAGAAGGACGTTATACTAATGCATTAAATTATCAAAACCTGAGTTTAGCGCTCTTTGAGTCTTTAAATGATAGTACAGGAATAGCTTTAACTAATGAAAACTTAGGTAGTATATATGAAGATTTAGAGCAATATGATTTAGCTCAAAATTATTTTAATATAGCCCATGATTTTGAAAAATCAACCACTTCAAATTTAAAAATTAACATTATTAATAATCAGTCTGATGTCTTTAGAAAGCTAAAACAATATGACCAAGCACTTAAATTAACAAACATAGCTTTACGCTTAGCAAGAAATAAGAATAATAAACAGCAAGAAGAAAGTGCACTTAAAGATTTGGCTAGAACATATGCCGAATTAGAAGATTTTGAGAATGCTTACAAGTATTTAAATGAACAAAATCTAATAAATCAGAAAGAGTTTAAAAACCAAAATTTACAACTGGTTAGTGCTATGGAAGTGTTATATAATGTTAAGGAAAGTGAAGCTCAATTAGCTATACTTAATAAACAAAACCAATTAAATAGGACTAGACAAATTGCTATAATTATTATAAGTTTAGCTGTTATTTTAGTATTTGTTATTGGGTTAATACATTTAAAAAAACGTAAAAGGCACGAACAAAAACTACTAACTTATAAACAACAATTACTACAAGCTGATTTAGATATTAAAATAGCCGAAGAAATGTCCTTAAAACGTGAAATTGATATTAAAATTTCGGCATTAACCAATTACAGTTTAAACCTTGCTCATAAAAATAAGTTGTTAGCAGATGTTTCTAGAACACTTAACAATATAAAAGGTAGAAATCCTGAACTGATAAAAACGAAGTTAATAGAACTTGTTAAGACTATAAATTCTGACTTATCAAAAGAAAATGAGTGGTCAGAACTTATGACCTATTTTAGTCAAATTAACCCTAATTTTTTTAAAGACTTAAAATCTCAAGCACATGAAGAGTTAACATCCTCTGAAATGCGTTTATGTATGTTATTGCGTTTAAACTTGTCTTCAAAAGCTATAGCTTCAATTTTAAATATTACACCTGACAGTGTTCGTGTGGCTCGCTATAGAATGCGTAAGAAGCTTCCGTTAACGTCTAAAGACGATTTACAATCCTACATTTTAAATCTTTAGTGAATTTTAAAACAACATTAATCCAATGTTATTGCATTGTTAATGTTGCTATCATTTATAGGTGTAATTGACTTGCTTGTTACTGTTTGTTAACCTCAATTTTATCTAAACAATAGCGACTAAATATAGCTTTGTGTCAAACAAAAAATAATCAAACAACAACATGAAAAAAAATCATTTTTTATCATTTTTGACACTATTAATATCAGCTTTTGTATTTGCGCAAAACGGAAATATTCAAGGTGTTATTACAGATGATAATGGTATTACTGTGCCAGGAGCTTCAGTGGTATTACAAGAATTAAAAAAAGGAGGAGTATCAGATTTTGATGGAAAATTTACTTTAGTAGATATTCCTGAAGGTAATTATACATTATTAATTCAATATTTAGGATATGCAGACTATAAAAAAACTGTGTCGATTAGTTTAGGAGAGACCATTTCTGTAGTTATTCATTTGGCATCTCAAAACACAAAGCTTGATACTGTTGAAATCACAGGTTATATAGATGGTCAAGCTAGAGCTTTAAATACTCAGAAAAATAAAACAAACATTACTAATATTGTATCTACAGATCAAATTGGTAAATTCCCAGATGCTAATATTGGTGATGCAGTAAAACGTATTCCTGGAATAACGATGAAGGTAGATCAAGGAGAAGCTAGAAATATTATTATTCGTGGTTTAGCACCACAATTAAACTCCGTGACGTTAAACGGAAGCAGGATACCTTCTGCTGAAGGAGATAATAGAGAAGTGCAAATGGATTTAATTCCTTCAGACATGATCCAAACAATAGAAGTTAATAAAGCAGTTACTCCAGACATGGATGCAGACGCTTTGGGTGGTTCTGTAAATTTAATTACTCGTACCTCGCCTCAAGGTTTTCGTTTGTCTGCAACAGCTGGCTCTGGAGTAAATTCAATTACAGGTAAACGTATTTTAAACGGTCAGTTTTTATTAGGAGACAGAAGTTATAACGGTAAATTTGGTTGGATGGTTTCTGCATCAATAAACGATAATGATTTTGGGAGTGATAATTTTGAAGCCGAATGGACTGATGAGTTTGAATACAATAATGGTGATGAAGATAATTTAGAAGAAGTTGAGGTCAGTCCATATACCAACGTTTTTGAAGTAAGACAATATTTAGTACAACGTATCCGTAGAAGTTTTTCAGCAAATTTAGATTATAAATTAAACGACAATAACAGTGTTTATTTTAAGTCTATTTATAATTGGAGAGATGACAGAGAAAATCGTTTTGTTTTAGAACATGCAATTCTTGATGGAGAAGATATTGAAGCTGATGACTTTACTGTTGATGCCAATGGTAATTTATCCATGTTTCCTGTTGAAGTAAAACGCGAAACTAAAGCTGGTATCGATAATAATCGAAATAAAAATAGACGTTTAGAAGATCAACGTATGTTTAACTTTAGTTTAGGTGGAAACCATTTAGCAAACAAATTACAAATAGACTGGATGACCTCTTTTGCAAAAGCTTCAGAAGAGCGATTAAATGAGCGTTATTTGGTACACGAAAGTGAATATCTTATTAATTATAATAACGATTCAGAATTTCCGTTTTACACGCCAGTTGATGCAGATGATGCTGCTTACAACAATTTTGAGTTTGGTGAGTTAACCGAGGAAAATCAATACACAGAAGAAACTGACTTGAATGTGTTTGTAAACTTCAAATTACCATTAAATTTATTTGATAGCGAAGATGGATCATTAAAATTTGGTGTTCGTGGTCGATTTAAAAATAAAAATAGAGATAACGATTTTACCGAGTATTCTCCAGAAAATGCGTTTTTTGACTTATTGGGTAATTTACCAACTAAAAACTACACAGATACTAATTTTCTGTCAGGTAGTCAATATCAAATAGGGACTTTTGCAACACCAGAGTTTATAGGGAGTTTAGATTTAAATAATATAGCACAATTTGAAAGTGAGGATTTAGTAGATGAATACCAAAGCGGAAATTTTGATGTTGATGAAAATGTTTTTGCTGGTTACATCATGACTAATCAGCAATTAACAGATAAATTAAGTGTTTTAGCTGGTGTAAGAGTTGAAAGTACAAATTTAGATTCTGAAGGATATAGATTAACTTTTATAGAAGAAGATGAAGATGCAGGTATTGATGAAGACATTATTGTTGAGGCAGTAAATAAAAATAACTCATACGTCAATATTTTACCAGGTTTACATTTTAAATACGATTTAAATACTAATACTGTGTTTCGTTTTGCTTGGACAAATACCTTGGCAAGACCAAATTATGTAGATTTAATTCCAAGAGCAGAAATTATAAACGAAGACAGTGAAGTTGTATTAGGTAATTCAAATTTAAATCCAACTACATCAATGAATTTTGATGTTATGGCAGAACATTACTTTAAATCTGTTGGTATACTTTCTGGAGGTGTGTTTTATAAAAAAATAAACGATTTTATTTATACTTACCAAACTGAAACAACAGATGATACTTATGGTGAAGATACAGCAGGTTACGAAGTGTATCAACCATTAAACGGAGATGATGCTTCGGTTTTAGGTTTTGAATTTGCTTTTCAAAGAAAACTAGATTTCTTGCCAGGTTTTGCTCAGGATTTTAGTGTTTACTTAAATTATACGCATTTAACGTCTGATGCCAATGGAATTAGAAATGAAGATGGTGGTGAGCGTGACGATTTAGCTTTGCCTAACACAGCGCCAAATATGTTTAATGCTTCTTTAGGGTATGCTAACAAAAACTTAAGCATACGTTTGTCAAGTAATTTTTCAGACTCTTATATAGATGAGATTGGAGGAAATGATTTTGAAGACAGATATTATGACAAGCAATTTTTTCTAGATTTTAATGCAACGTATGCTTTTGGAAAAGGCTTAAGTGTTTACACAAGTTTAAATAATATAACAAATCAACCATTACGTTTTTACCAAGGAGTGAGTAGTCGTACAATGCAAAGTGAGCATTATGGACAACGCTTTACAATTGGTTTAAAATATGATTTATTTAAAAAATAAATATGAAAAAATTATTATATGGATTTTGTTTACTAGTAATTGTTTCATGTAAAAAACAATTACCAGTAATCCAGCCAACCATAATTACCGAAAAAACACCAAATGATACAGATGATCCAGCTATTTGGGTTAATCCAAATGATGCTTCAAAAAGTATTGTTTTTGGTACTGATAAAGAAACTAATGGAGGTATCTATGCTTTTAATTTAGACGGAAAAATTATTAAAGAAAAAAGTATAATCAATATAAAACGTCCTAATAATGTGGATTTGGAATATGGATTTAAGTTAAACGATTCTACTACAACAGATATAATTGCGTTTACCGAAAGAGAACGTCAACAAATCCGTGTGTTTTCTGTGCCAGACATGAAGCCTTTAGATAATGGTGGTTTCAAGGTGTTTGCAGATGCTAAAGACCCAGAGCATAATTTACCAATGGGAATAGCACTGTATAAATCACCAAAAACTAAATCTATTTACGCTATTGTTGGTAGAAAATCAGGACCTGAAACAGGATATTTATATCAATATAAATTAAATTCTGATAGTCTAGGTGTACATGCTAATTTGGTTAGAAAATTTGGCGGTTTTAGCGGAAAAAAAGAAATTGAAGCTATTGCTGTAGATAATGAAAATGGAATAGTTTATTATTCAGATGAAGGACATTGTATACGTAAATATTATGCAGAACCAAGTATGGGCAACGAAGAGTTAAGTTGTTTTGGTAGCCAGTATTTTACTAAAGATATAGAAGGTATAGCTATTGCAAAATACCAAGATAAAGGTTTTTTAATAGTTTCTAACCAGCAAGCACATACTTTCAATGTTTTTGATTTAAAAACTAATGCTTTTATAAAAGAACTTAATTTAGGAACTATTGAAACTGATGGTTGTGATATTACAACTGTAGCTTTAAGTAGCAAATTTCCTAATGGTTTATTTGTGTCTATGAATGATGAAAAAAACTTCTTTTTTCATGATTTAGAGTTATTAAAACTGAATTAATTTTTCAACCCCTTTCTAATATTAGAAAGGGGTTTTTATAGTTTACTATTTAAGTATGTCTTTTATAATCTTTAAATGGTGTGTAGTGTGAAGAATTAAAAAGCGGTATACTCTTTTTGTATTGACATGTCCAAATAGCGGATGTTTAAAATAGGCGTTTGTGTCTAGGTCCGTAATTTTACTAATATTGCTTTTAGCTTCTTTAATTTGAACTATAAGATCTTCTTTTAAGATAACTTCTGGAGGTTTTACATGTTTAGGTGCTTTAGCTTTACCTCTTGGAAAAAAACCTAACGTAAAAAATACCTTGCCTAAAACACTAAAATTATTAGAATATGTGCTTGGGTCTGATGTTTTTAAAGCATTGCAGACATTGTTTATCACTTTAAGGCTATGATCTATATGCCAAGCTACATTTTCTTTAGAAATAGCTTTGTTGTTAGCTTCGTGGTTTTGAATATGATATTCTAATGTGTTTAAGGTTGTAGTTAGCTTTTGTAAACTCATAAATTTTAATTTATACTAGGTAAGGTACAAATTATAGATAACAATTAACCTTGTAATTATAAAATTGATATTGTAAGTTAATAGATAAAAAAAATCCCAAACTTAGTGTTTGGGATTTTAATATTACATTTAAAAGATTCTCTTTTAATTAATATCTATAGTGTTCTGGCTTGTATGGTCCTTCAACAGTTACACCAATGTATTCAGCTTGGTAAGGTGCAAGTTCTGTAAGCTCGACACCAATTTTAGCTAAGTGTAATTTTGCTACTTTTTCGTCTAAATGTTTTGGTAACATGTATACGTCGTTATCGTATTTTTCACTGTTTTTCCAAAGTTCAATTTGTGCTAAAGTTTGATTTGTAAACGAGTTAGACATTACAAAACTAGGATGTCCTGTTGCGCAACCAAGGTTTACTAAACGTCCTTCGGCTAGGATAATAATATCTTTACCATTAACATTGTATTTGTCTACTTGTGGTTTGATTGTGTCTTTAGTATCACCAAAGTTTTCGTTTAACCAAGCCATTTGGATTTCGTTATCAAAGTGTCCAATGTTACAAACAATAGTTTTGTCTTTCATTGCTTCAAAGTGCTCACCACGTACAATGTCTTTATTTCCTGTTGTTGTAATTATAATATCACTGTTTCCAACTACTGTTTCAAGTTTTTTAACTTCAAAACCATCCATAGCTGCTTGTAAAGCACAAATTGGGTCAATTTCTGTAACTGTTACAATAGATCCAGCACCTTTAAATGATGCAGCAGTACCTTTACCAACGTCTCCATAACCACAAACAGTTACACGTTTACCAGCTAACATAATGTCTGTTGCACGACGTATAGCATCTACAGCAGATTCTTTACAACCGTATTTGTTATCAAATTTAGATTTAGTTACAGAGTCGTTTACGTTAATAGCTGGCATTGTTAATGTACCGTTTTTAACACGCTCGTATAATCTGTGTACTCCTGTTGTAGTTTCTTCAGATAATCCTTTAATTCCATCAGATAATTCTGGGTATTTGTCTAATACCATGTTTGTTAAATCTCCACCATCATCTAAAATCATGTTTAATGGTTTACGATCTTCACCAAAAAATAAGGTTTGTTCTATACACCAGTCAAACTCTTCTTCTGTCATGTCTTTCCATGCATAAACAGCAGTTCCTGCTTCTGCAATAGCAGCAGCAGCTTGATCTTGTGTAGAAAAAATGTTACAAGAACTCCAAGTAACCTCTGCACCTAAAGCTTGTAAAGTTTCAATTAAAACAGCAGTTTGGATAGTCATGTGTAAACATCCTGCAATACGTGCACCTTTTAATGGCTGCTCGTCTTTATACTCCTCACGTAAACTCATTAGTCCTGGCATTTCTGCTTCGGCTAAATTAATTTCTTTTCTTCCCCAAGCCGCAAGCGACATGTCTTTTACCTTGTTAGGTACGTAAGCAACGTTTTTTGTACTCATATTATTTATCTCTTTATTTTATAAATGAAACACCTTTGGGAATTAGCACTTAAAATGGTTAAATTCGCTTAACTAAAATGCATAATTAGCCTTAGGCTTTGCAAAGATAACTAATAGAATTTAGAATATTAAATGCCTCTATATAAAACCATTACTCCTAATTCACAAACTACTGTTAAAATCTGGAAGATTGAAGAGTCTTATGACCAATTAATCAATCCGTTAGATTTAAAACCAGAAAGCTTAACTCGTGTTTTAGGTATGAAAAGTGAACTACACCAACGCGGATTTTTAAGTGTTAGACACTTGCTTAAAGCTTTTGGTTACACAGATCAAGATTTGTATTATGACACTAATGGAAAACCACATTTAAAAGATGGAAAGCATATATCTATAACACATAGTTTTACGTTTTCTGGTGTAATTATTAGTGATACTGATGTTGGTATTGATATAGAGCAACGACGAGATAAAATAGCTGTAATTGCAAAAAAGTTTGTAGAGTATGAATTTGAATATTTGGACAAGCAAGCGTCTGATTATATTAACAAATTAACAGTGATTTGGGGAATTAAAGAATCTCTTTATAAATTGTTTGCAACACCTGGAATGTTGTTTAGAGAGCATTTTTTAGTTATTCCGTTTACAATGCATGACGATCAAACCGTATGTTGGATAGATTATAAGGGTTTGAAAAAGCGTTATACTGCCAATTACTTGGAATTTGAAGGTTTTACTTGTGCTTATGTTATAGAATAATGAGTGTTTACAACGACATACTTTCCGCGAAAGCGAAAAAAAAGAAATTATTAGCCATATTAATCGATCCTGATAATTTTAACTTAAATATAATATCGCAATTTGCCGATAAAATTAATAAATCAATCATTACTCATGTTTTTGTGGGTGGAAGTACTGTTGAAGAAGAGGAGACAGAACAACTTGTAAAAGCATTAAAGCCACTAGTAAATTTACCAATTGTATTATTTCCTGGAGACGTTACTCAAATAGCTAAAAATGCAGACGCTATTTTGTTTTTATCTTTAATATCTGGTAGAAATCCTAAATACTTAATAGAGAAACAAATTGAAGCAGTTTCAATATTAAAAAACACCAATTTAGAAGTTATACCAACAGGTTATATTTTAATTGAGAATGGTAAAGAAACAACGGTTCAGAAAGTAACAGAAACACAGCCAATACCAGTTAATATGCTTCAATTGGTTGCTGACACAGCAAAAGCAGGAGAGTTATTAGGTAAAAAACTAATTTATTTAGAAGCCGGAAGTGGTGCGTTACATCCAGTCCCTTTAAAAATTATTGAAGCAGTTAAAAAAAATTTAGGTATACCTTTAATTGTTGGAGGTGGAATAAGAAGTAAAGCGCAATTAGATGCAGCTTATTATTCAGGAGCAGATATAGTAGTCATTGGGACTGCTTTTGAAAATGATATCAATTTTTTTAATGAACTAAAATTATAAATATGAATATTTCGGTAGACTTAACCTTGTCACCTTTAAGTAATGATTACGAGCAACATGTTATTGATTTTATTAAAATGTTGAGAGATTCAGAATTTACGGTTTTAGAAAACCCGTTAAGTACTCAAATTTTTGGTGAATTTGACCAATTAATGCCTTTTTTAAACGAAAAGATTAAAGCTTCGTTTGAAAATCAAGACATTTGTGTATTAACTATGAAAGTTGTTAAAACAGACAGAAGCGATTATGAACCACATTTTTGATTTCCTTTTTGGACAATATTTTGATTATGAAACTACAGATGTAATCCTAGAAATTATAGCAGTTATTTTCGGGTTTTTGTCTGTGTGGTTTTCCAAACAAAATAAAATTTGGGTATTTCCAACAGGTATGATAAGTACAGTCATTTTTGTATATTTATTGCTTAAATGGGAGTTGTTAGGAGATATGATGATAAATGCTTATTATTTTATAATGAGTGTTTATGGTTGGTATATTTGGACAAGAAAAGTTAATAATAGTGAAGTTACACCAATCTCTAAAACAACAAACAAAGAAAAAAAAATAAGTCTCTTAATATTTATAGCAACACTATTTTTTGTGTTTTTTATATATCAAACATTTGATAAATGGACCAGTTGGGTTGCCTATATTGATACCATTACCACAGCCATCTTTTTTGTGGGTATGTGGTTAATGGCTAAACGTAAGATTGAAAACTGGATTTTATGGATTATTGGAGATATTATCTCAGTTCCTTTATATTTTTATAAAGGATTTACATTTACATCCTTTCAGTATTTAGGATTTACAATTATTGCCATATATGGCTATTTAGCATGGAAAAAGCACTTGAACAACAACTTTCAAATTGTGTAAAAATAGTTTTGTTTGGACCAGAATCTACTGGTAAAACTACTTTGTCGCAACAATTAGCACGACATTACCACTCGGTTTGGGTGCCAGAATACGCACGTGAATATTTGCAAAATAAATGGAATAACGAGCGTAAAACTTGCGAAACAAAAGACTTACTTCCTATAGCAAAGGGACAAATGAAATTAGAGAATGATTTAGCTAAAAAAACAGACTCAGTTTTAATTTGCGATACCGATTTACTTGAAACTAAAGTCTATTCCGAAGCTTATTATTCTGGAATTTGTGATCCAGTGTTAGAAAAATATGCTTTAAAAAACACCTACGATTTATACTTTTTAACGTATATTGATACACCTTGGGAAGCTGATGATTTACGGGATAAGCCTGAAGAACGTGAAGCTATGTTTAAAGCTTTTGAGGCAGAATTAATAAAATATAAGCGACCTTATGTTTTGTTAAAAGGTGATAAGAAAACAAGATTAAAAATGGCGACAACTTATATTGATCAATTATTACAAACCAAAAACCAATAATGAATTTTAGTAAAGAAGATATAACATTATTAGAGCAAAAAGGACTGTCTTTAAAAAAAGTAGAACAACAATTAGAGTTGTTTAAAACAGGGTTACCTTTTATTAATTTAGAGAGAGCTGCAACATTGGATGATGGCATTTTACAATTTTCAGAAGAAAAAACTATACAATTAATTAAAAAGTATGACGCTGAAAAAGAAAAATTAGAGGTTGTTAAGTTTGTTCCAGCTTCTGGAGCAGCAACAAGAATGTTTAAATTTTTATTTGAATTTTCTAAGAAATACAAGTCTAAAAAACAGACTGTTAATGCCTTTATAAACAAAAATAAAGCGTCTAATCTATCTTTGTTTTTTGTTGCTCTAGAAAAGTTTCCTTTCTATAATACAGTCATAAACTATTTAGAGAATCATAATAAAAATTATAAAAACCTTAATAATGATGAAAAATTAGAAGCTTTTATTGCTGCTATTTTACATGATGATAAATTATCTTTTAGTCAATACCCTAAAGGTTTATTACCATTTCATAAATATAAGAATCATTTAGCCAGTGCTTTTGAAGAGCATTTGTTTGAAGCTGCGTTATATGCTTCAACAAACGGTCAAGCTAAACTACATTTCACTATCTCAGATAAACATAAAGATAAATTTACTAACGAGTTTACACGTATTCAGAATATAGTAGAACAAAAGACAAACACTAAATTTGAAATTTCATTTTCTTACCAAAAAGGTGCTACAGATACTGTAGCGGTATCTACTAAAAATGAAATTGTTAGAGAAGAAAATGGAGACTTGTATTTTAGACCTTCAGGTCATGGTGCTTTAATTGAAAATTTAAACGATTTAGATGCAGACATTATTTTTATTAAAAACATAGATAATGTCGTTGTTAATAAGTATCAAGTCGAAGTCGCTAAACATAAAAAAATGCTAGCTGGTTTATTAATTGAAGTTAAAGATCAGGCTTTTAAATATGCTAGAGATTTAGATGAAAAAGAATTAAAGAGTACAGATATTATTGATATAGCAGAGTTTTTAATATCTAAATTGAATGTGGTTATATCTCCTGAATTTGAAAAATATTCTAAACAATATCAAATAGAATATTTAAAAAATAAAATTGATAGGCCAATACGCGTTTGTGGTATGGTTAAAAATGAAGGGGAACCAGGAGGAGGCCCTTTTTGGGTGAAAGATGAAGGCGCAAATATTTCACTACAAATTGTAGAGTCTGCACAAATTGATAAAAAAGTAAAGTCACAAAAAAACATTGTCAAAAACGCGACACATTTTAATCCTGTGGATTTAGTTTGTAGTACAAAAAATTATAAAGGAGAATCTTACGATTTACATAAGTATGTAGATCATAAAACAGCATTTATAACCAATAAAACCAAATCGGGTCAAGAGATAAAAGCACTTGAGTTACCAGGTTTATGGAATGGTAGTATGGCTAACTGGAATACTATTTTTGTTGAAGTCCCTTTAGTAACTTTTAATCCTGTAAAAACGGTTAATGATTTATTAAAACCAACACACCAGGTTTCATAAATGTTTGATATAAAAGCTTTAGAAAACGAATGTAATTTAAAAGCCATTAGAAGCTCTGGTAGTGGTGGGCAACATGTTAACAAAGTTGCTACTAAAATTGAATTAAGTTTTTCTGTTATTGATTCTTTAGTTTTAAATGAAAATCAAAAAAGCATAATTTTAGATAAGCTATCAAACAGATTAACTAAAGATCAAGTTTTACTATTACAATGTGGAGAAACTAGAAGTCAATTAAAAAATAAAGGAATTGTTTTAAAACGTTTAGTGCAAATGCTCAAGGAGGCTTTAAAGCCCAGAAAAATCCGTAAATCTACTAAAGTTCCTAAAGCTGTTATTAAAAGACGCTTGAAAAGTAAAAAAATCAATGCTCAGCGAAAAGCAAACAGGAGAAAACCTGAGCTTGATTGATCTTATAATCTAATGTTTGTAGTTTAAATTGATTATTGGTTTTCTTTTAAAGTAAAAAAATAAATCAATTTCATATTTCATAAATCAAAATTCTAATCTACCTTTGCATCGTTCTCAAAAAAGGGGTGCCTATATCGGCTGAGATCATACCCATTGAACCTAGAACAGGTAATGCTGTTTAGGAATTTTAAGCACATTTATTGTGTTAACGTGTAATGTCTTTTTGAAAAAGTATATACACCATTTTTTAATAATTATTAAAGAATAATTACCTCTTTTTATTCGGTTAACGATGTAATCGTAATGAAAAATTTATTTCTTTTTTTAACATTTTTAATGTTATCAATTTGTGCTAGTGCACAACAACAGTCAACCCAATTGGATACGACTAAAGTGACTAAACTTGATGAGGTTCTTATACAATCTATTCGTGTAAAAGATGATGCTCCAATTACCCATTCTAATGTAACAAAAGCAAATCTCGAATCTCGTAATTTAGGACAAGACATTCCTATTTTATTAAATTACTTGCCATCTGTAGTTACAACTAGTGATGCTGGAGCAGGAGTCGGATATACAGGTATTCGTGTTCGTGGTGTTAGTGCTCAGTCAACTAACATAACCATTAATGGTATTCCTTATAATGATTCTGAAAGTTTAGGTACCTTTTGGGTAAATTTAGGAGATTTTACATCTTCTGTAGAAAGTCTTCAGTTGCAACGTGGTGTAGGAACATCAACTAATGGTTCTGGTGCTTTTGGAGCAAGTATTAATGTGTTATCTGATGCTGTGTCCAAAAAGGCTAGCGGTGAAGTCTCTAATAGTTTTGGGAGCTATAATACACGTAAACATACTGTAAAATATAGTACAGGTTTATTAAATAATCAAATTGAAATATCAGGACGATTATCTCAAATTAATTCTGATGGATATATAGATAGAGCTACTTCTGACCTAAAGTCTTATTTTTTACAAGGTGCATATATCGATGATAATACTTTAATAAAAGCCATTACTTTTGGAGGTAAAGAGGTTACTTATCAATCTTGGAATGGGTTTGATCCAGATTATGTCAGTGCTTTAGGTGCTAATCCTAATATTGAAGAAAATCGAACATTTAACGTGTCAGGAGCTTATTTTGATCAAGACGGTAATCTGCAGTTTTATGATAATGAAGTTGATAATTACCAACAAGATCATTATCAATTACATTGGAATCAAAAAATTAATAACTATTGGTCAACTAATTTAGGGTTAAACTATACAAAAGGTTCTGGTTATTTTGAACAATATAAAGAAGATGAAGATTTTGAAACTTATGGTTTTGATGAATTGGTTATTGGAGGTGAGACTATCGATCAAACAGATGTTATTAGAAGACGTTGGTTAGATAATGATTTTTATGTTTTAAATGCTAACGTAAACTATACAGACGATAAATTAAATTTAAGTTCTGGTTTATTTTATAGTTCTTACCATGGAGATCATTTTGGAGAAGTTATATGGTCTCAATATGCTAGTAATAGTCAAATAAGAGATCATTATTATGATAGTGATGGTGATAAATATGACTTTAGCACATTTGCAAAAGCTAATTATCAACTTAATTCAAAATTAAGTCTGTTTGCAGATTTACAATTTAGAAGTGTTAATTATGATACAAGTGGAATTAATTCTGATTTAGAATTATTTGTAATAGATAAAACGTACAATTTTTTTAATCCAAAAGCAGGAGTATCTTATAATTTAAATAACAATAATAATTTTTACTTGTCTTATGCAAGAGCTAACAGAGAAGCAAGTAGAAGTGATTTTGAAAGTAACCCTAACATAAAACCAGAACAGTTAAATGACTTTGAATTAGGTTGGAGATATAAAAATCAAAATTTAGTTTTTAATGCTAATGCCTACTATATGTTATACAATGAGCAGTTAGTTTTAACAGGAACGCTTGATGATGTAGGAGCTCCAATTAGAGAGAATTCAGGAAAAAGCTCTCGTCTTGGTTTAGAGTTAGAAGCAGTTGTAAAAGTAAATGATCAATTTTCAATACAACCAAATGTCACATTAAGTTCTAATAAAAATGACGAAACTATAATTTCTAAAGATGGCAGTTTAGTAAATTTAGGTAAAACTAACATATCATTTTCACCAGATATAGTAGCGTCAAATGCTATAGTGTTTAAGCCAATAAATGCGCTTCAGCTGTCGTTTTTAAGTAAGTATATTGGAGAGCAATATATGAGTAATACAGACTCTCAAGCATCAAAATTAGATAGTTATTTTGTAAACGATTTTAATGTTTCTTATGAAATTAAGACAAACAAAATTTTCAAATCAATTCTATTATCAGGATTGATTAATAACGTGTTTGGAGAAGAATATATTTCAAATGGATATTATTACACATATGATGATACTTGGTCTGATCCAAATACAACAACTACAATTGAAGGTACAGGATACTACCCACAAGCAACTACTAACTTTTTAGTAGGAGCAACATTAAAATTTTAATCAACAATTTTTTAAGTAAACCACCAAAAGCATCTCTAATTTAGAGGTGCTTTTTTAGTTATTGTAAACTCTAATAACGTTTCCATTAGCTTCAACAAAATAAGGTTTTAAACTAAATTGTACATCAGTTCCATCAAAAGGTACTCCACCACCAGCAATACTATAGCTATTGGCATCATCACAACCGCATGTGGCTATGCCTCCTTCAATAGTTAATACAGAACAGTTAGTAGGTACATGGTTAGGGTCTGTAATCTCAAAAGCATAATATTGATTTCCGGTATAATAAACTACAATACCATTATAACCATAGCCATTTAATACAACAGTACCACCAGGAAATTCTAAATCATTATATTGTGGTAAGGTGGTATTTATAGTATTTGCGGTGTCAAAAGTAATATCAGGTATAAAATTACTACCGTTATCATCATCATTGTTATTATGGCAAGAAAACAAGATGACAGAACATAAAATAAGTGTATATAAAGATCTTAACATATAAATTTTAATAGTTTTTTAGCATCGCAATTTACAACAAATACGACGTTGAATTAAATATTTTGTATATTTGTAATACAATCTCGTAGCGACGAGATTTTTTTTATGCTGAATTTAATTCGGCATCTTTTTATTTAATTAACGATGAAGTTATGAGTAAAGTATCTTATTATACAGCAGAAGGGTTAAAAAAGTTGCGTGAAGAGCTTAAGCAATTAAAGGATGTAGAGCGCGTAAAAGCATCAAGAGCTATTGCGGAAGCAAGAGATAAAGGTGATTTAAGTGAAAATGCAGAGTATGATGCAGCCAAAGAAGCTCAAGGTATGTTAGAAATGCGAATTGCAAAACTTGAAGACCAAATGGCAGGAGCACGCGTTATAGACGAGTCTCAAATGGACACTTCAAAAATACTAGTACTATCTAAAGTAAAAATCAAAAACCAAACCAATGGTATGGAAATGAATTACACTTTAGTAGCAGATGGAGAAGCTGATTTGGCTTCAGGAAAAATATCTGTAAACAGTCCAATAGGTAAAGGTTTATTAGGTAAATCTGTTGGTGATGTAGCAGAAATTAGTGTGCCAAGTGGTATCATTAAATTTGATATTGTTGAAATATCAAGATAAAAATTAAACAATCTGTTTTCGCTTTCGCGGAAATCCCTAAAAATATAAAACTTTTAAAATTCCTGTTTATTCTGAAACAAAAATCAGATTAGCAGGAATCTTTTTTTATCTTTAATTTTTAAACTAAAATATATGGCTTCTATTTTTACAAAGATTGTTAATGGCGAAATCCCTTGCTACAAAGTAGCAGAAACTGAAGATTTTTTAGCTTTTTTGGACGTAAACCCTAATGCGGAAGGTCATACGCTTTGTATACCTAAAAAAGAAGTAGATAAACTATTTGATTTAGATGAAGCGACTTACATTGGATTAATGCAATTTTCAAGAGAAGTAGCAATAGCTTTAGAAAAAACTGTACCATGTAAACGTGTAGGAGTAAGCGTTATTGGGTTAGAAGTGCCACATGTACACGTGCATTTAATTCCGTTAAACACTATGGAAGATGCAAGGTTTATTAACAAAGTAGCTTTACAAAAAGACCAGTTTGAAGCTTTAGCTAAAGCTATTAATGCTAATTTATAAGTAATTATAAACTAAAAAAGTAATTACGGCAGCTAGACTTAATACAAGTACTGTAAATAATATCCAAAAAAGACTTTTGTATTTTTTTGATGACTTTTTAGGCTGAAAAGCCTTCATTTGGTAATTGTAAATACGCTCTATATCATCAGTCCATCGTGCAGGATATATTTCTGTATTGCAGACTACACAATTCATTTCTGTACTTACCTCCTGTGTAATGCTTTTATAAAAAATAGTTTCAATAAAGCGCTGTTTAAAAGTTAATTGTAAACCTTTAGTACTAAAGCACTCAGGGCAATTATTAATTAAATTTACAGTATTTATTGTTATTAATTTTTCTGACATTTATAATATAGTTTTTAAACTAATTTGCATAGTTGTACCAACTCCTTTTTCAGAGTTTAATACTTTAATCTGACCGTTATGAAAATCTTCTACAATACGTTTTGCTAAGGACAATCCAAGTCCCCAACCTCGTTTTTTTGTGGTATAACCAGGCTCAAAGATAGTATTAAATTCGTTTTTACTTATTCCTTTTCCAGTATCTGTTACTGTAATTTTTACTTGTTGTTCTAATTGAGATATACTAAGCTGTAAATCACCTTTTCCCTTCATTGCATCTATTGCATTTTTAACTAAATTTTCAATAGTCCAACCATAAAGTTGCTTATTTAAATTAACATAAATAGGATGTTCTGGTAATTTTATGTCAAAGTTTACAAGTTTAGATGATCTTGATTTTAAATAGTCAAAGGCTTCTTGAGTTTCAGATATTATATCCGCTTTTTCAAGTGTAGGTATAGATCCAATTTTACTAAAACGCTCTGTAATAGTTTGTAATCTATGGATATCTTTTTCAATTTCTTTGATGTATTCAGGATTTGTATCTTCAATTTTTAATATTTCTGTCCAACCAATTAAAGAAGATAAAGGAGTGCCTATCTGGTGTGCAGTTTCTTTAGCCATTCCTGACCATAATTTATTTTGTGTTGCAATTTTACTGCTTCGGTAAAAAAAGTAAACAACTGCAGCAAACAATACAATAATTAGTAAAAGAGCTAACGGATAGTATTTTAATTTGTTCAATAGTGGCGAGTTTCCGTAGTATAAAGTCCCTATAGCTTCATCTTTGTTAGTGGTATTATTAAAATAGGATAATGGTATTGGACTATTTTCTTGCTTAAACTGCTCTTTTTTCTTTAATAAATATCTTTCGACATGTTTGATCTTTAAAGTGTCTAAATTATTAAAACTACTTATTTCGCCTGTTGGCGAAACTAAAATCATTGGTGTTGTTGAGGTAGAATCTGTTATAATAAACGTGGTTACATTATTAACTTCGCCATCCAAACCATTTCTAAAACTATTTAAAAAATCACTTTGTGCGTAGGACCAAGTTTCCATTTTTCTGCGTTCTTCAGCTTTAAACTTTTGAAAAAACACATAGGTGTTCCATAAAATTAAAGAGATAATAGCAAATGAAGCAGTAATAATAATCCAGCGAACCAGCTGACGATGTTTTGTAAAAAACATGATATAATTTTTTGTTGTTAATATAATGTAATTCTGTTAATAATATTGTGATGGATGTGTAGTTATTAGTTTTGGTTGGTTAACAGAATCCGTATTTTTGTATAAAACAAACAGACAACTATGTTATCTTTTACTCCTCAAGAATTTCCGACCGCAAAATTACATGGCTATTTGCTAAGTGCTGTAGCACCTAGACCAATAGCGTTTGCAAGTACTATAGATGCAAATGGTAAGCCTAATTTATCACCTTTCAGTTTTTTCAATGTGTTTAGTGCTAATCCTCCTATTTTAATTTTTTCGCCAGCAAGACGCGTTAGGGATAATACTACAAAGCATACTTTGCACAATGCAGAACTAACAAAAGAAGTAGTGATTAATGTTGTTAATTATGACATTGTACAACAAATGTCGTTAAGTAGCACAGAATATGCAGAAGGTGTAAACGAATTTGATAAAGCTGGCTTAACTATGCTTAAATCTGATATTGTAAAACCATTTAGGGTTGCAGAAAGTCCTGTGCAAATGGAATGTAAAGTCAACGATATTGTAAAACTTGGTACAGAAGGTGGAGCTGGTAATTTAATAATCTGTGAGGTTGTAAAAATGCATGTTTCAGAATCTGTTTTAGATGAAAATAAAGCAATAAACCAAAATAAATTAGACTTAGTGTCTAGAGCAGGTGGTAGTTTTTATAGTCGTGCTAAATCAGGATTTTTTGAAATCCCTAAACCATTATCAACCTTGGGTATAGGTGTCGATGCGTTACCTAAATCTGTTAGAGAAAGTGTAGTTTTAACAGGTAATGATTTAGGGCTTTTAGGAAATGTTGAAAACTTCCCTGATGAAAAAAGCATTCTGGCTTTTAAAAACCAACATAATTTAAGTTCTTTGTCCACTGAACAAAAACACCAAAAAGCAAAAGACCTTTTAAGCTTTAATGATATTGAAGGAGCTTGGAAAGTGTTATTATCGTAAATTTGCGATTTTAATTTAGACGAATATTTAATAATTATATAGAAAATGGAAGTACAAGGGAAAGTAAAACTAGTAGGAGAAACACAAACTTTTGGTAGTAACGGATTTAGAAAAAGAGAGTTAGTTGTAACTACAGAAGAGCAATATCCTCAGCATATTTTAGTAGAGTTTGTTCAAGATAAATGTGACTTATTAAACAACTATCAAGTTGGACAAGATGTTAAAGTAAATATTAATTTACGTGGTAGAGAATGGGTAAACCCTCAAGGTGAAACTAAGTACTTTAACTCTATTCAAGGATGGAGAATTGAAGGTGTACAAGCAGGAGCACCTCAAGGTATGCCAGAAGTACCACCAGCACAAGCTTTTGAGCCAGCTAAAGATGTAAAGTCAGAAGATCACGACGACTTACCATTTTAGTAAATATAATACTGTAATAACAGTATTAACATATAAAACCTCAATACTAACGTATTGAGGTTTTTTTATTATAACACTTTTACTTATTTTTCAATTAATTAATAAAGTATGGATTTTTTAAACACTAGCAATAATTTTCCTGATGTGTCTCAAGCTACCGAAGATGGTTTATTAGCTGTTGGTGGAGACTTAAGTCCAGAACGTCTGCTCGATGCTTATCAAAAAGGAATTTTCCCTTGGTTTGAAGATGATAATACAATTTTATGGTGGTCACCAGATCCAAGATTTGTTTTGTTTCCAGAAGATTTAAAAGTCTCTAAAAGTATGAAGCAAGTTTTACGTAATACAGATTTTGAAGTCACAGTCAACACAAATTTTGAAGCTGTAATTAATGCTTGTGCAGCAGCTAATAGACCAGGTCAGGATGATACTTGGATTACAAAGGGCATGATTGAAGCTTATACAAAATTAAACCAATTGGGTTATGCAAAATCAATAGAGGTTTGGTTAGATAAAGAATTGGTCGGAGGATTGTACGGTATTGATTTAAATAATGGCGTATTTTGTGGTGAGAGTATGTTTACTAAAGTTAGTAATGCTAGCAAAGTAGGCTTTATAAGTTTTATACAAAACACTAACTATAAGCTAATAGATTGTCAAGTTTACACTAACCACCTTGAAAGTTTAGGAGCTATAGATATACCTCGTGATCAATTTTTAAAGTATTTAATTTAAACTTCATTGTACCTAAAGCAGTCTATTTCATGATCGTTTACCATACCAATAGCCTGCATAAAAGCGTAAATAACCGTTGATCCAACAAATTTAAAACCTCGTTTTTTTAGGGCTTTACTAATATTGTCACTTAACTGCGTGTTTGCAGGAGCGTCTTTATAATCTTGCACTTTGTTTTTTATGGGTTTATTGTCTACAAAAGCCCATATGTAATCACTAAAACTTCCAAATTCATTTTGTATGTCTATAAATAAATTAGCATTAGTAATTGTTGCGTTTATTTTAAGCTTATTTCTTATAATACCAGCATTTTGTAATAACTCAGTTTTTTTATCTTCATTATAGTTCGCAATTTTTTTATAGTCAAACTGATCGAATGCATCAAAAAAATTATTGCGTTTTCGTAAAATGGTAATCCAACTAAGTCCTGCTTGAAAGGTTTCTAATATTAAAAATTCAAAAAGAGTGTCATCGTCATAAACAGGTGTTCCCCATTCTTGGTCATGGTAAGCTTCATAAAGTGCATCACCAACACACCATCCACATTTATGCTTTTTCATTGTTCTTCATTTTACGATATTGGTTAATATTTATTAATATATAAATAAGTACTATTAGATGTCTTAAATCAAATAAATATAAGTTTTTGAAAATTTGATAATTAGGAATTAAGTCAAAATATTTACAGGCTAATAAAGCTATAAATATAATGAGTAAAATAGTCTTAATTTTTCGAATAGAAAGCATTGTAAGGAATTTTCAATATTTTCTACTAATGTAACAACAGTAACTTAAAAAAAATAATAGTTGCTGTACTTTTGTAATATGGAAACAACAACACATAATAATATCAAACAAATTATCAAGGATAGTTTAACCAGAAGTATGAGTTATGCTGAATACAGAGCTTTAGTTTCAACTTTAGTCGAAACCAATTCTAACACAGGTAACCAAGTTACTGAAGCTTTAGCTAATTATACAATGTTGAATGATAGACGCATGAAACGTTGGGATAAAACTGTTAAAATAGATGAAGGTTTATCGGCTTCAATTGTCAATAAAACAATGGATCAAACATGGATAATTATTACTGAAAGTTGGTGTGGTGATGCAGCACATGTAATGCCAGTAATTAACAAAATAGCTGAGTTAAACCAAGGGATTAACTTTAAAATTGTGCTTAGAGACCAAAACGAAGCTTTAATGGATAATTTTTTAACCAACGGATCAAGATCTATTGCTAAGTTAATTATTATTGATAATCAGACTGAAAATGTTGTTGCTACTTATGGTCCAAGACCAAGTACAGCAACTGCACTAGTAAATGATTATAAGGCTAAACATGGAGGTTTAACACCAGAGTTTAAAGAAGATTTACAAAAATGGTATAATAAAGATAAAGGACAAACAGTTATTGCTGATTTGGTGCCTTTATTAGATAGTTAAAACTATTTACCTTTAAACTCAAAGGTTATTGAGCCTAATTGTTTGGACTTGTCAGAGTTGTCAAAAGTGGCTTTTTTTGCATATTCTAATGCGTGTTCTTGTAAGCAAAGATTATTAGATGTTGATGCATTATTGACATAAGCATCGACAACTTGTCCTTGATTGTCTACAGTTATATTAATGATTATTTTACCTTGTGCATCACACAAGTAAATTGGTATAGGAAGTGACTTGTCAGTCCTTCCTTTTAATGAATAGTAGACACTACTATTGGTGTTTGCAGTATTACCTTGCTTAGTGTTTTTATTTTGAGAACGTTTATTTAAAACCTCATTAACACCCTTAAAGCTTGTTAAAGTCTTTTCAGATATAGCAGATTTTGCCTCACTTTTTTCAGTGGGTACATCACTCTTTAAACTGTTTTTGTAAGTCTGTAACATTGGATTGTCATAATCCTCTGGAGGAGCAATGGGCTTATAAGCTTCAGCAAAATGTTTGTACTTTTCACTGGTGTTAAAGGCTTTATTTGTAGATTTTGAGTCTGAATTTTGTATTAGCTCTTGAATGTCTTCAGGAGTTTCAATTTCAACTTGTTCAATATCATAAATGGTTTCAGCTAAAGCTGGATTAGTTTTAAATACAGTTAAGTTTAACAGAGACAATACTAATGTACCTATGATTAAAAATGTGATAGCTAACGCTTTATGAGAATTGTTTAATGTCATCTTTTGGGAGTCAATATCTATTGCCTTTCTTTTTAATATACGTGTTTTAGGTTTAAAAAGATGTGATTTAGTCTTTTTTTGGTAGATTTTTAATAAAGTCTTCTATTGTAAGTCCATCATTTACATCAAAATCGCCAATTTTTGTACGTCTTAATGCAGATAAATGACCACCAGATTGTAATGCTTTTCCAAAATCATGAGCTAAAGATCGTATATAAGTTCCTTTACTACAAACCACTTTAAAGTCTATATTTAAACCATTAATTTTGGTGATTTTAAAATCTTGTATGGTTATTTTTCTAGATTTAATCTCAACTTCTTGACCAGCTCTTGCATATTCATATAATCGTTTTCCTTCTTTTTTAAGCGCAGAAAAAACTGGTGGAAACTGGTCTATTTCACCAATAAATTGCTGTGTAGTTTCATTAATTAAAGCTTCGGTTATATGTGATGTTTCAAAGGTTTGGTTTATTTCTGTTTCCAGATCGTAAGAAGGTGTTGTGCTACCTAAAACAATGGTTCCTGTATATTCTTTAATTTGTCCTTGAAAAGTGTTGATTTGCTTAGTCATTTTACCTGTACATATTACAAGTAATCCTGTAGCTAAAGGGTCTAATGTACCAGCATGACCAACTTTTATTTTTTTAATATTGAAAGCTTGACGGATTTCCCAACGTAACTTATTTACAGCTTGAAAAGAAGTCCAATTTAAAGGCTTGTCTATTAATAATACTTGTCCTGCTTGGTAGTTGTCTCCTGTCATAACGTTAGTTTAAAAAAGAAAATATAATAGCAATAACACCAACAATTGCGCAGTAAATTGAAAAATAACTTAATTTGCTTTTTTTAACCAAGCTAATCATCCATGTACATGCAAAAAGACCTGCAACAAAAGCTGCAATAAAACCTGCAGATAAAGCTGTAATATTTTGGCTTTCAAAACTTAAATCTCCACCCAAAACGTCTTTAGCTATTTTACCAAAAATTAAAGGCACAACCATCAAAAAAGAAAATCGTGCTGCTTTTGTTTTATCATTACCTAATAATACAGAGGTTGATATGGTTGCTCCACTTCTAGAAATACCAGGTAGCATTGCTATTGCTTGAGATATACCAATTATAAATGCATTTTTAAACGATACATTTTTGTTTGTGTTTTTTGCTTTATCAGCAAAATATAATAAGATTGCAGTTACTAGTAGCATGCATCCTACAAGTAATATACTTCCACCAAATAACTGTTCTAATTGCTCTTCAAAAAATAGACCTACAATAACAGCAGGTAACATAGATATTATAATTTTAGTTGTAAATTTTGTGTCTTCATTCCATTTAAAAGATAATAACCCTCTAAGGATATCCAAAATATCTTTTCTAAAAATCACAATAGTACTTAAAGCAGTTGCAAAGTGTAAAACTACAGTAAATAATAAGCTTTCTTCAGGAATACTATTGTCACCTAAAATAGCTTTACCAAGCTCTAAATGGCCACTTGAAGACACAGGAAGAAACTCGGTTAATCCTTGTACAATACCTAATATAATTGAATCTATAATATCCATTTGGCAAAAGTATTAAAATACTATGACCAATTGATAATTTGAAGTTATAATTTAATACTCAAAACCATAATAGCGTTGAGTTGGACAAAAGTTAGTCCTTTTTAGGCTTAGATAGTATGGCATAAACTTGTATACCAAAACCAATAATTACAAGAGCAGGAGCTAAACGTATACGTCTCCAGCTAAAAATAGCGTCGCTAAATACATTTGGGTCATCACTACCTCCTCCAGACATTAATATAAATCCTAGAGCGATGCATGCTAATCCAATAAACATAAATTTATAGTTATGCTTTCCAAAAATTGGTTCGGATTTTAAACTTAGTTTGTTATTTTTAGTGCTTTCTCCCAAAATAAAAGATTTATATTTTAAACAAATTTAAACTTTTTAATCTTAATCTAAAATTAAAAAGTTTAATGTATGCTTATTTTAAATAGTAATTAGCATGTTGTTTGTTTGCAGATACTTTTTCAGAGTGTACAATTTTTGTTTCCATTTTTTGCGTTGTTGTTAATAAATAAGCAACAATAGCAATCATACCTAGTAATACAAATGTGATTCGTTTCATAATCATTAGTTTTTAAGATTAATTAATCATTTTAAGTATTATTTGGTCAATAGCGAATTTTAAATTTATTGGTTAAGTAAATATAGTCGACTAATATACTGACTATTATTAGAAAATTAGTTAAAAACTTATTAAATTAATAAAGCTGGTCTGTTTTAAGGTTTAAAAAACGTTGAGTTGCAAAGTGAGTACTAAGCCAAGAGATGATAATTCCTAAAAGAAAAACAATACCAAACAAACCACCAATTAGTATTGGGTTTTGACGTAAACTTAACTCTGGAAAGGTCTTATCTACATAATATACAATAAACCCTAAGCCTATTAACGCAATTAGGGCTCCAAGTATACCTAATCTTATGCTTTTCCAGACAAAAGGACGTCTTATAAAACGTTTAGTGGCTCCAACCATTTGCATGGTTTTAATTGTAAATCGTTTAGCATAAACAGACAATCTAATACTACTATTAATTAGTAAAACAGCTATTAGAGTAAAAATAGCACTAAGTAACAGTACCCAGAAGCTAATTTTTTTAACACGACTATTCATTAAGGTTACAAGGTCTTTATCATATCTAACTTCATCAACAAAATTTTTTTCAGAAGCAGAAGCTGCTAATTCTTCTAATTTTTCAGAAGTCACAAAATCGGCTTTTAAATTTACATCAATGTTATTCTGTAAAGGATTAAAACCTAAAAATGCCATAAAATCCTCTCCATTTTCAGCTTTCATAGCTTCGGCAGCTTGTTCTTTAGACACATAAACTGTTGACTTTACATAATCTGCTAATGCTAAACTTTTTTCAAGTTGTTTAACCTCTACATCTTTAGCATTGTCTTTAAGGTAAATGGTAACAGTAACTTGTTCTTTAAACAAGTCTGCTACTTTTTTAGCATTTAAGACTAAAAGCCCTAAGATTCCTAATAAAAAAAGGACTAAAGCAATACTAAGTACCACTGAAAAGTAAGACGATATTAATCTGCGTTTTTGATATCTTTCAAAAGAAGAACTCATAAATTGATGTTAGTTTATAATGTAAAAATATAAAAGAAAAATGAAACCTATTCATATATTCTATAATTACAACGTCAAACTTTTAATAGTCTTATAATAAGTTTAAATTTGTTGCTTAATTAAGCAGTAAAACACAAAAATGCAATACCATTTTAACGACATCGAAGCCAAATGGCAAAAATATTGGGCCGAAAACCAAACTTTTAAAGCCTCTAATACTAGTGATAAACCAAAATATTATGTTTTGGACATGTTTCCTTATCCATCAGGTGCAGGATTACACGTTGGTCATCCATTAGGTTATATCGCGTCAGATATTTATGCACGTTACAAACGTCATAAAGGGTTTAATGTATTGCATCCACAAGGTTACGATAGCTTTGGTTTGCCAGCAGAACAGTATGCAATACAAACAGGTCAGCATCCAGCAATTACAACAGAAACTAACATTAAAACTTACCGAAGACAACTAGATCAAATAGGTTTTAGTTTTGATTGGAGTCGTGAAGTACGTACATCTACACCAGAATATTACAAATGGACGCAATGGATTTTTATTCAGTTATTTGAGTCTTGGTATAATAACACTACTAATAAAGCTGAAGAAATTTCGAGCTTAATTAAAATATTTTCTGCGGAAGGAAATGCTAATGTAAACGCTGTTTGTGATGATAATATCGAAATATTCTCAGCTGACGATTGGAATGGATTTTCATCTGAAAAACAACAAGAAATACTATTACAATATAGGTTAACGTATTTAGCCGAAACAGAAGTCAACTGGTGTCCTGCTTTAGGAACCGTTTTAGCAAACGATGAGATTGTAAACGGAGTGTCAGAACGTGGAGGACATCCTGTAATGCGTAAAAAAATGACGCAATGGAGTATGCGAATTTCTGCTTACGCAGAACGTTTATTACAAGGATTAGATACTATAGATTGGACAGATTCGCTTAAAGAAAGTCAACGTAATTGGATTGGAAAATCTGTTGGAGCAAGTGTAACTTTTAATGTTATTCCTTCTGTTTCGTCGAGCGTAGTCGAGACGTCTCATAAAATAGAAGTCTTCACAACAAGACCAGATACTATTTTTGGTGTTAGTTTTATGACTTTAGCTCCAGAGCATGAGTTGGTATCTCAAATAACAACTCCAGAACAAAAAGCAGAGGTTGATGCTTATATTTTAGCTACTTCAAAACGTAGCGAACGCGATCGTATGGCAGATGTAAAAACCATTTCTGGTGCATTTACAGGTGCTTACGCAGAGCATCCATTTAGTAAGGAGCCAATTCCAATCTGGATTGGAGACTACGTATTAGCTGGTTATGGTACAGGAGCAGTTATGTCTGTGCCTTGTGGTGACCAACGTGATTACGACTTTGCAAAACATTTTAATATTAATATTCCTAATATTTTTGAAGGAGCAGATATTAGTGAAGCAGCATTTACGTCTAAAGACAATGTGAAAATTACAAATAGCGATTTCCTTAACGGAATGAACTATAAAAAAGCAGCCAAACGCGCTATTTACGAGTTGGAGCAATTAGGACAAGGCGAAGGAAAAACAAACTACAGATTGCGTGATGCAGTATTTTCACGTCAAAGATATTGGGGAGAACCGTTTCCAGTATACTACGTTAACGGAATGCCACAAATGATTGATAAACAACATTTACCAATCACATTACCAGAAGTAGAAAAATATTTACCAACCGAAACAGGAGAGCCACCTTTAGGTCGTGCAGATGTTTGGGCTTGGGATACTAATACAAATACAGTGGTTTCTAACACTCTTGTCTCGTCGAGCGCAGTCGAGACGTCTAAAGATAACGGAATCTACCCACTAGAGTTAAACACAATGCCTGGTTGGGCAGGAAGCTCTTGGTACTTTTTCCGTTATATGGAAGAAAAAGCCAACAGAGGTGAGGATTTTGCAAGCAAAGATGCACTTAACTACTGGGAAAACGTAGACCTTTATATTGGTGGAAGTGAGCATGCCACAGGACATTTATTATACTCACGTTTTTGGGTTAAGTTTTTAAAAGATAGAGGTTTTGTTGGAGTAGAAGAGCCTTTTAAAAAGTTAATTAACCAAGGAATGATACTTGGGACTAGTGCTTTTGTTTATGAAGTATTAGGTTTAGAAAATACACCTCCTGTTTTTATTTCTTTAGGAAAAAAAGAAGAAAATAACGCAGACGTTTTGAATCCAATTTATGAATCAATCTTTAAGAAATTTAATCCCGATGAAGAATTTGTTCTGTCTTCATTTGGAGTTAGACCAATTCACGTTGATGTTTCTTTTATAAATGCGTCTGACGAAATGGATATCGAAGTTTTTAAAAGCTGGAGAGCAGAATTTAAAGATGCAATTTTTATTTGCGAAGACGATAAGACTTTCAAAGTTAAACGCGAAGTCGAAAAAATGTCTAAATCCAAATACAACGTCGTAAATCCAGATAATATTTGCGAGCAGTATGGAGCAGATAGTTTACGTTTATACGAAATGTTTTTAGGACCTTTAGAGCAAGCTAAACCTTGGAATACTGCTGGTATTACAGGTGTGCATGGTTTCTTAAAAAAACTATGGAAATTATTTGTTGGAGAAAACGGAGTTAATGTTAACAATGCAGAGCCAACTAAAGACAACCTAAAAACGTTACATAAAACCATAAAAAAAGTACAAGAAGATATAGAGAATTTTTCTTTTAATACTTCGGTTTCAACCTTTATGATTGCTGTTAACGAGCTTACACAACAAAAATGTACAAGTAAAGCTGTTTTAGAACCATTATTGGTGTTGTTGTCACCTTATGCACCACATATTACCGAAGAGCTTTATAGCCAATTAGGTAATACAACATCTATAAGTACTGCACCATTCCCAGAGTTTGATGCTAGCCATTTGGTAGAGAGTAGCAAAAATTACCCAATATCATTTAATGGTAAAATGCGTTTTACTTTAGAGTTACCAATGGATATGCCTAAAGACGACATAGAAAAAACAGTTATGGCTCATGAAAAAACAATAGCACAATTAGATGGTCGTACACCTAAAAAAATAATTATTGTACCTGGTAAAATTGTAAATATTGTTGGGTAATTAAAAGGGAAACGTCATTGCTAGTAACCAAGCAATCTCTTTTAATAAATTATTATGTCATTATACTAATTAAAATAAAACGCTTGCAATATTGCAAGCGTTTTTTTTTGCGTATTATGAATAATATTAGTTAATTATGGAAAGCTTGACTTTGCATAAAAAGAAGCAATAGCTTTAAATTTCAAATCTTATATTGTTAGTTTTAAATATTTATTATGAAAAACCTTTTTGTACTATTATTATTTCCGCTACTAACTTGGTCACAATCTTATGTTGGTCGTGTTGGAACAATTCCTATTCATTTTAAAATTTATGCAGATCAAGATGAAGATCAACCCTCAAAAGGAAGGGTAGATGGTTATTATTTTTACAATTCTAAACTAATTAACATTCCGTTACGAGGTGTTTTTAATAAAGAGCAATTTACCATAGTGGATGGTTATCATTATTTTGAAGATACTTTTGAGGAGTCTGATGAGGTATTTAGGTTAAAAAAAGTAGAAAACCAATTAGTAGGATCTGTTACCATAAAAAAGAAGCGCTACAAAGTTACATTAACCGAAACAGCAGAGGATCCAATTGAAGATTTTAGAAACCCTAAACTGACTTTTATTAGAGATAGTATTTCGGTTTATAATGACAAGCAATTAGTATGGTTGCATGAAAAATATAGCAATCAAAAATTATTTAGACTTGGTAATGGGTTTACATCACAACAAAGAGCTGTTTTTAATCCCATTTTAGACAATTTACATTTAGAAAATGCTATTACTGGTTTAGATTGTAACTCTTGGTTTGAAATTGGTCATACAGTTAATCTAGTTAGTGCAAAATACGTGAGTTTTACTCAGCATTATAGTGTGTATTGTGGAGGTGCACATCCATCACATGGTGCAGTAAGTTATAATTTTGATTTAAATACTTTGACTAATCTTGATGACATAGAAACTTTGTATCCTAATCTTGATTTCTTTAAATTGCTAAAAGAAAAATATTATGATCCAGAGGACGAGTTCCAACAAGAATGTGAAGTCTTTACTTATGAAGCTAATTGGGACTATAAGCAATGGAATCTAACATCAGAAGGTGTGGAGTTAACACCTAGTTATCCTCATGCAATGACGCCTTGCGAAGAGTCTTATTTTTTAAGTTATGAAGAGTTGTTAGAAAAGGAATAATTATTCCTTTTCTAAGTTAATTTTTTCATCCTTATTGACTTTAGGTTCTGGCTTAGGTAGTGTTTTAAAATACGTTTCAAAAGCCTTAACATCGTATGGTTTCTTGATAATTTTTTTGTTTTTATCTAAAACAAAATAACTTGGTGTAGCTTTTACATTGTAATTGTCACCAATTGGGTTGTCCCATTTTCCTTCGCCAAAAACATGATAAAACTCCGGAAATTTATAAGTCATGTCTTTCCATCTGTAACGGTCTTCATCTAATGCAATTGCAATGACTTTTAATTCGCCTTTATCTAACGTTTCAACTAGTTTATGTAACTCAGGTATTTCTTCTAAACAATGAGAGCAAGTTGTGCTCCAAAAAACTACTAAATAGTGGTTAGCTTCATCTAAACCATGCATTTTTTTTACTTCGGCATGACCTTCTTCATCATATACAATTATTTCAAAATCTTGTCCAATATTACCTATGGACGCGTTTTTAAAGTAAGTTAAGTCATTTTCTAACGTTTTATCATTTGTTTCTTTTGCAATATCTAATAAGTAAGTACTTGCAATGTGGTTTGCAACAGGTTCGATTTCTTCAACAGCAAACTGATTCCATAAAATTTCTAATAAAATCTTTTTAACTTTTGGATTGTTTCCAATTGCTTTTTCAATTGTGTTTATATTATTGATGTATGACGTGTTTTGATCTTGGTTATCAATAAAATTAAAGACATAATTTAAAGTGGCTTCAATTAAAAAATTTGAATTTTGAAGGATTGGATTTCCAAAATTGATATGATTAAAATAAGCGTTTTTAGCATTTTTAGTAAATGTCTTTGCATCAATTAAACGCTCAGGCGTGTAAGGTTGACTAGCTGTAATAAAATTAAGTACTAATTTGCCTTCAGCTGCTTTTTCAAATTCTGATTGTGTTGTATTTAGTATTTTGATTATTTTTTTAAAATCTCTTTCACTTTTACCACCAGCTGTATAAAAAGCATTTAAGCTTTGTCCAATTCTAGACATACTTTTGTTGTATGAAATCCATAGTTTGTTTTCATCAGATGTGATGAAATCTAACCCTTTTTCAAGGTCAAAAGTTAACTCGATATCTTCGTTATTATATAAAAAATCAAAATTGTATTCTTCCTGTGGTTGTGCGTAAACTATACGATATGTTCCTGGAGTTTGTCCTTTTTTAAGGTTAAAAGTAAAGGTGCCATCTGCTGCTACGTCTGCATTGTCAACAAAAATTGAGGTGTCAGCAGTAACTTGATATAAAAAAGCAAATTTAAATTGCTCAGCAGGAGTGAAGGTCCCTTTTATGGTATTTTGTGCCATTATTACACTTGGTAATAGGGCTAGTAAAAAAAATAATTTCTTATACATTATGTGTGATTTTCTATGGTAATTTCAAAAACTATTCCAAAATTGGCTGTAATGCTTGTAAGGCATTTTTAACCGATTTAATGTTATCAAAGGTAAGTAATAAACGCAGACCATTTCTGGTTTGTTTTTCCTTCATTTTACAAGATTGTGGATGTGTTTGAACGTATTTTAAAATTTTAGTAAAGTTTGGACTTTGATAAAATCCGCTTTGTTGATCGTTTATAAAGTAACTAATTAGTTTACCTTTTTTCATGATTACTTTTTCCATACCTAAAGTTGTAGCAATCCATTTGATGCGTACACTGTTAATTAGGTCTACAACCTGTGTTGGTAATTCTCCAAAACGATCTATTAACTGTGTTTCAAAAACAATTAATTCGTCTTCCGTTTTAAAGTCGTTTAATTTGGTGTAAAGGGTTAATCTTTCGGCTATATTATTAACGTAATCATCAGGAAATAATAACGAAAAATCTGTATCTATGGTAACATCCTTAACGTAAATTTTGTTTTCTAAAGGTTCGTCATAAAGGTCCTTAAATTCGTTTTCTTTAAGTTCTTCAATAGCTTCGTTTAATATTTTTTGATAGGTATCAAAACCAATTTCGTTTATAAAGCCACTTTGTTCTCCTCCTAATAAATCACCAGCTCCTCGGATTTCTAAATCTTTCATTGCAATATTAAATCCGCTACCAAGCTCAGTAAACTGTGACAAGGCTTGGATACGTTTTCTAGCATCATCTGTCATTGCAGAGTATTCTGGTGTTATAAAATAGCAAAAGGCTTTTTTGTTGCTACGTCCAACACGACCACGCATTTGGTGCAAGTCACTTAATCCAAAATTATTAGCGTTATTGATAAAAATTGTGTTTGCATTTGGTACATCTAAACCGCTTTCTATAATTGTGGTACTAACTAAAACATCAAAAGCACCATCCATAAAACCTAGCATTAGACTTTCTAGTTTTTTACCATCCATTTGTCCGTGTCCAACACCAATTTTAGCATCTGGTACTAAACGTTGGATCATACCTGCGACTTCTTTAATATTTTCAATTCTGTTATGAATAAAAAACACTTGTCCACCACGTTCAATTTCATAACTAACAGCATCTCTAATGGACTCTTCATTAAAACGGATGACGTTACTTTCTATTGGATAACGGTTTGGAGGAGGTGTTGTTATTACGGATAAATCTCTTGCAGCCATTAAACTAAACTGTAAGGTTCTTGGTATTGGTGTTGCAGTAAGGGTTAATACGTCAACATTGTCTTTTATGGTTTTAAGCTTTTCTTTTACAGCAACTCCAAATTTTTGTTCTTCATCTACAATTAGTAAGCCTAAATCTTTAAATTTTACATTTTTATTGGCCAATTGGTGTGTCCCAATAATAATATCTACATGACCTTTTTCAAGTTTTTCTAAAGTTTCGCGTTTTTGTTTTGCAGTTCTAAAACGGTTAACATAATCTACCGTAACCGGAAAATCTTTTAGACGTTGTGAAAAGGTTTTATGGTGTTGAAATGCCAAAATAGTTGTTGGCACTAATACTGCGACTTGCTTACCGTTATCTACTGCTTTAAAGGCTGCACGAATAGCGACTTCGGTTTTACCAAAACCAACATCACCACAAATTAAACGGTCCATTGGACGCTCACTTTCCATGTCAACTTTTATATCTGCAGTTGCTGTGCTTTGATCTGGAGTGTCTTCATATAAAAACGATGCTTCAAGCTCATGTTGTAAATAGCTGTCAGGCTTGTACTGAAATCCTTTTTCTAGTTTACGCTTTGCATATAATTTTATTAAATTAAATGCGACGTGCTTAACTCTAGATTTGGTTTTTTCTTTAAGCGTTTTCCAAGCTTTACTACCTAATTTATAAACCATAGGTGCTTTACCATCCTTACCATTAAATTTTGTTATTTTATGTAAAGAGTGAATGCTTAGGTATAACACATCACGCTCTCCATAAACTAATTTTATGGCTTCTTGTTTTTTGCCTTCAACGTCAATTTTTTGTAGTCCGCCAAATCTTCCAATTCCATGGTCAATGTGTGTGACATAGTCACCAATATCAAGATTTGTTAACTCTTTTAAAGTTATGGCTTGTTTTTTTGCATAACCGTTTTTAAGTTGAAATTTATGATAGCGTTCAAAAATTTGATGGTCTGTGTACACTACAATTTTAAGGTCGTGATCTACAAATCCTTGATATAAAGATAAGGTTACGGTTTGGTAGTGTACCTCTTGGTCTACGTCATCAAAAATATCATGAAAACGTTTGGCTTGTTGCTCGCTTACACAAGCAATATAATTAGTGTAATCGTTATTATGATTACTGTTTAGGTTATCTATTAATAAATTGAATTGTTTATTAAAAGCTGGTTGAGGTGTTGTATTGTGTACAATAGTTTGGGTTGCATTAAATACGGAAGCTGAGCCAAACTCGACCACACTAAAATCTAGTAATTGTTTTTTTAACTCAGTTGAATTACAAAACAATTCTTGTGGTTTTGCATGTTTGATGTCTTTGTTTAATTTTTCAAAAGCGTCTTCGGCTTTATTAAAAAAGTCATCAATTCTGTCAAAAGTTAAATCGAAGTTTTTACCAAAAACAACTGTTTTTTGTGCGATGTATTTTAGAAAGCTCTGTCTAGATTCGTCTATTAATTTATTGGCAACATTGGGTATAATGCTAATTTTTTTAATTTGCTCTGTAGATAATTGGGTTTCTACATCAAAGGTCCTGATACTGTCTACTTCATCACCAAAAAATTCGATTCTATAAGGTTCATCATGACTAAAAGAAAACACGTCTACGATACCACCACGAACTGAAAACTCACCAGGTTCTGTAACAAAATCTACGCGTTTAAATTTATATTCAAAAAGTATTTCGTTGACAAAATCAATGGATAGGCTATCGTTTACGGTTACTTTTAGTGTGTTACGTTCTAGCTCTTTTCTGGTGACTACTTTTTCAAATAATGCATCTGGATACGTTACTATTATTGCTGGTTTTTTACGCGAATTGATACGGTTTAAAACTTCAGCACGTAATAGTACGTTTGCATTGTCTGTCTCTTCTATCTGGTATGGTCTACGATAGCTTCCTGGATAAAACAAAACATCGGTTTTGTTTATTAATTGCTCTAGGTCGTTAAGGTGGAATGCAGCTTCTTCTTTGTCATTAAAAATTAACAAAAACGGAAGGTCTGCTTTTTTAAATGTTTGGGTAATACTGTAGGATAGAGAAGAGCCTACTAAACCTTTTAAATGGGTTTTACTTTTGGTTTGGGCAATAGCAGTTTGCAGTTTTTGCAATTGCAAAGACTGTAAATAGGTTTGCGAGATTAAAGTTTTACTCACGTAATTTTAGTTTATGCAAATATAAGCATTGACTAAAAACTTTGCTTTTAGATTTACAAAATTTAACTTTTAGGAAACATTTTGGCGTTACTGCGTTAAGGATGGAACGGTCTGTTTGAGCTCCTCGCAGAGAGCGAGTAGTGAGAGCCTGGTTTTTTACACCTTATTGAAAAGGTGTGAAATAAACGCCCAAAAAAAGAAACTTTTAATTTTAAAAGGTGTTGGGTTTAACTATATTTGTACTCTAAAAATTAAACAAAAAAGTATGTCATTTTCAGATTTATTCGATAGTGGATTTAAAAAGCGCAATGAGGATCATTTTGCTGCAATTGTACGTGTTGCAATGAGTGATGGTGTGATTAGTGAGGAAGAAAAGTCGTTTTTGGATCGTTTAGCACGTAATTTAGATATTAGTGAAAGCGAGTATAAGCAAATATTAGTGGACTATAAAGAGCATCCAATTAATCCTCCTACATCTTACGACCAACGTTTAGAGCGTTTGTACGACTTGGCTAGAATGGTTTGGGCTGATCATATTGAAGGTCCTAAGCAAACAGCTATTTTAGAGCGTTTATGTGTTGGGTTAGGGTTTAACTCTAGTAATGCACAATATATCACGCATAAGGCTTTAGAGTTGGTGCATGAAGGCGTGGATTTAGATACTTTTACTGAAGAAATTAAAACGATGAACAGATAGTTGTCTTTGTTGTAACGATATTAAAAAAGCGAACTTTTTAAAGTTCGCTTTTTTTTATTTTAGATATTCTTCTATTTTAGATAGTAATGCGTCTTCATCAAATGGCTTTTTTATAACGTCATTGATTCCTGCTTTTTTGTAGCGTCTTAAATCGTCTTTAAATACACGTGCAGTTAATGCTATTACTGGTGTTTTTTTATGATCGCGATCTGGCATTTTACGGATTAGTTTTGTGATCTCGTCACCATAACTATTTGGTAATTTTATATCCATGAGGATTAGGTCAAATTCTGATTGCTCAATCCTTGGTACAACGTCTTCACCTTTAGTTACAATGTCTAAAAAATAATTACCTTTTGACGCTAATATTTTAAGTATTGAAAGTTGTGTGATTTCTGAGTCTTCAACTAATAGTATACTGTATTTTTTGTCTGATTTTGGTTTGATCTCTTTGGTCTTCTTTTTAGATTTTAATTTGTAATTGTGGTCTAATTTGAAGTTTATGTTTGTTGAAAACGTACTACCTTCTCCCAAAGTAGAGTCTACACTTATTTTACTATCTGTAAGACTTACTAAGTGTTTTGCTATGGCTAATCCTAAACCTGCACCTTTGTAAGTGCTAGCCTTGTTTAATTGTGTGAAGCTGGTAAAAATTTGTTCTACATCATCTTCTGTAATACCAATTCCAGTATCTATTATTTGAAAATGAATACTTGCTTTTTGTGCTCTAATTTGGTTTAATGAAACATTGAATGTAATGGTACCTACCTCTGTAAATTTTATAGCATTTTCTAAAAGATTATTAATAACTTGTCGTAATCTTAATGGGTCTCCTCCTACGATTAGTGGTAAGTTATTATTAAAATTAGTTATTAATTCTAATCCCTTTTGCTCAGCTTTTATTTTAAACCCTTTTTTAATGTCTTCTAAAAGTTCTCTAATGTCAAAAGGTGTAATTACTAATTCTAGTTTTCCAGCTTCTATTTTAGAAATGTCTAAAATGTCTTCAATTAACTGTTTTAAATAGCTTGATGAAGAGTCTATTACCTTAAGATAATTAAGTTGCTCATCATTTAAACCTGTTTTTTTTAATATGTCAGAAAAAGTTAAAATACCAGTTAAAGGGTCTCTTAATTCATGACTAAAATTAGCGATAAAAGCATTTTTAAAGGCTTCTTTTTCTTGTAAATAGTCGTTTTTTAGTTCTAAAATCTGCGAGTTTATTACAGATTCATTTCTAACTTGTGCTGTGGTTTGATAATTATCGTAATGTAGTGTTAGATCTAAAATAACAATCATTGGTAACTTATCGTTATCAAAAGTTTTTACTACAATATCTGTAATTATAGTTTGATTGTTTTGATCTGTTAGATGTATACATGAAAAAACATGTCTCTTGTTTTTTTCTTGTAAAGCTTCATGTATACTTTCAAAAAAAGGATGAATTTCTGAAATATTTTCTCCTACTATATTTTTGTATATAACGTCGTCAGACTCTGTTATAGTACCATCTAATTGTACAATCATATACTGATTGACAGATTGAGGATGTTCTTTTTTATAATTATCTAACATGATGTTTTACTTATTTTATTAAAGCTTTAGCTAAGTTAGTAAATACATCTTCAACATTTTTACCAGACTTAGCACTTGTGTAAAAATCGACGAAACGTCCAAAAACCTCTTTGTTTTGCTTAATAAACTCGTTGGTAACTAAATCTTTTTTGTTTCCTATAACTTTTATTGGTGTCTTTGGGAAACGTTCTGAGATGTAATCTAAATCGTTTGATAGTTTTTCATACGTCGCTGGACGAGTTAAATCAAAAACATATAAAAATCCGTTAGTTCCAATTAGGTAGGATGGTCTTGTGTTGGTAATATCATCGTTACCCTCAAGATCCCAAATTACTAATGTAATATCTTTATCTGTTTCTGGTAATTTCACCTCCTTTTTTAATACATGTACACCAATGGTTACTTTATAGTCTTCCGTAAATGTATCTTCTACAAATCGTCTAATTAAAGATGATTTTCCTACACCAAAGTGTCCGATTAAAACTATTTTTTTAGAAATTTTCATTTTGGAAGAAGCTTTTTAATTTAGAGCTAAATTGCTCACTATTATTTAAATCTGTTTTGTTAATTATGTTTTGAGCAAAATCTAGGAGTTTATCTTCTAGTTTACTTCTAAAAGTAGCTGTAAATGCACCAGATATTGCTACAGCAATGTAATATTTTGAGAAATTTTGAAGATGCACATGGTAGTTTTCATACTCGATATATTCTAGGTTTTGTATATCTGTTACGAAAGCATCCTCTGCAAAACTTTTAATAGCTGTTAGCATACCAGCTACTGTATCTTGATCTATATTGTTAGTTTTAGAATATTCTGATACGATTAGACCAGAACCACTTTCAATAACCATTATTTGTTCAATATTTGGCTTAAATTGATCTTGAATCAGAAGATCGCCTTCTGATACTCCTGATTTTTTTGACCTAAATTTTCTGAAGATATTTTTAAAAGAAAAAGCATTACTCATGCTTCGGTTAATATTTTCAGACAGTATTTGTATTTCTTTTTGGACGTAACGTTTGATCATTTTACCCATGATTGGATATAATGCTTCAACAACTTCATCTTGAGAATTTTTAATTTCTTCTTTAAGAGTTTTGGTAATGGTTGGTCCTATTGTTTGTGGCATTTCTTTTATAAACTCATCTAGTTTTTCTTCTAGAATTGGGTCTATATGTTTTGATAAATTATTTTGTTGCGTGATTAACTCTTCAAGCTTTTTAAGTTTGATCTCTATGGATGAGGCATATTCATGCTCATCTTTAAGCAAGATGTCTTTTAAAATTTTTAATTTATCGTCTTGAGTCATGCGCAAGCCAAGTTATTATTGACTTATTTTTTCGCCTAATTTTGTAAATAGTTCGCCTAATAATTTACGATCCATTTTTTTGTCCTCTAAAGTTTCGGCTTTATCTTCAAAGCTGTTTTCTAACTCGGTAATTCTAATATTAATATCAGTACTTAAATTATCAATATTTTGAAGTATTTCAGACTTAACGTCATCCATTAAAGCTTCTAATTCTTTTTTCTTTGTTAATATATCATTTTTAAGTGTTTCAAACTCGCTATCATAAGCTTGCATGTTTTCACCAAAAATAAGTTGCTTTATTGCGTCAATTTTAGAAGCTGCTTCTGCAGTTTCGTTAGTTGCTCCCTCGTTGATTTTGTCTGTATTTGCCATTAGGATAATTTAATTATCAAAAGTATCAAAAAAATAGATACAAAGGTATTTAATCGGTATTTTGCATGAATTCTTCGGCTTTAAGCACCATATTTTTACTTCCACAGAAAAAAGGCACACGTTGATGCAGTTCTTTTGGTTGTATATCCATGATTCTTTCAAAACCATTACTTGCCTTTCCATTAGCTTGTTCGGCTAGAAACGCCATAGGATTACATTCATACAATAATCTAAGTTTTCCGTCTTCGTTTTTAGAGCTTTTTGGATATAAATAAATACCACCTTTAATCATATTTCTATGAAAATCAGACACTAAAGAACCAATATACCTAGAAGTGTAAGGTCTGTCACCTTCTTCCATTTGGCAATATTTGATGTAGTTTTTTACACCTTGTGGGAAGTGTGTATAATTACCTTCGTTTACAGAGTAGATATTTCCGTCTTCAGGAAATTGCATATCAGGATGTGAAAGGTAAAATGTACCAATTGCTGGATTTAAAGTGAAACCATTTACACCATGTCCTGTTGTATAAACTAACATTGTTGATGTACCATAAACGACGTAACCTGCTGCTACTTGTTGATTACCTGGTTGTAAAAAATCCTCTAAAGTTACAGGAGTTCCAACAGGAGTAATACGTCTATAAATTGAAAAGATAGTACCTACTGATACGTTTACATCAATGTTTGACGAGCCATCTAGTGGATCTATCAAAACAACATATTTGTTTTGATTGTTATCATCTTGACTATTTATGGTAATAAAATCGTCTTCTTCCTCACTAGCAATACCACAAACTATATTACGATTTGTTAGTGTTTGTATAAATTTATCGTTAGCATATACATCTAATTTTTGTTGATCTTCACCTTGGATATTAGTGTCACCAGCAGCACCAATAATGTCTACAAGACCTGCTTTGTTAACTTCATGGTTTACTACTTTTGCAGCTAACCTAATAGAGTTTATTAATCTTGATAGCTCTCCTGAAGTATACTTAAAAGATGCTTGGTTTTCTATTATAAATTCTCCTAAAGTTTGATTTTTTTTAGACATGATTTCAAGTTGTAGTTGTTTGCGCAAATATCGCAATTTTTAACAATTATAACGTTGTAGTATATGTTATTTTGGTTTAATACCTATACTTAAACTATATTTGATTAAATTAATTTAGTATGGATTACACAATAAGATTAGCACAAAAAAAAGATGTTACTTCAATTTTAGGCTTGATACAGGAGCTTGCAGATTTTGAGAAAGAACCTAATGCAGTCCTTGTAACTGAAGCAGATTTATTACAACATGGTTTTGGAGATCAGCCATTATTTACATGTTTTGTTGCAGAAAAAGATGAAAAAGTGGTTGCTATAGCATTGGTTTATATACGTTTTTCTACCTGGAAAGGTAAAACAGTACATCTTGAAGATCTTATGGTTAATCAAGAACACAGAGGCTCTGGTTTAGGGACTTTATTATTAAATGAAGTTATTAAATACGGTCATAATCTTGGTGTAAAGCGCATTTGTTGGGAAGTTTTAGATTGGAACGATCCTGCTATTAAATTTTACGAAAGTAAAGGTGCTACGTTATTAAAAGATTGGTATTTGGTCCAAATGGACGAAGCAAGTATCAATAATTATATCGAAAATATATAAATGAAAGTATTTAAATTTGGTGGTGCTTCTGTTAAAGATGCTAATGGTGTTAAAAATTTAGTTTCTGTTTTACAGCAAATCGGTTACAATAATACACTTATAGTCGTTTCAGCAATGGGTAAAATGACTAATGCTTTAGAAGCGATTATTGGTTGTTATTTTGAAGATAAACCTAAAATTAATGAGACTTTATTAACTGTAGAAGATTTTCATTATAATATTGCTTTAGAGCTTTTTCAGTCTAAAAACCATTATGTATTTGCACAAATAACATCACTTTTTGACGAGCTAAAAAACTTTTTACAAAGTAATAAATCTCCTGATTATAACTTTGTTTATGATCAAGTTATTGGCTTTGGCGAGTTAATTTCTACTACAATCATAAGTCAATATCTAAATCAAGAAGGATTAAACAACCAATGGATAGATGTTAGACAACTAATAAAAACTGATGATTATTACAGACGCGCAACAGTTAATTGGGATAATACTCAACAAATAGTAAGTCAGTCTATTGATATCAATACATTAAATATTACTCAAGGTTTTATTGCAAGCGATAAAAATAATTTTACAACTACTTTAGGTCGTGAAGGTAGCGATTATACTGCAGCTATCTTAGCCTATTGTCTAAATGCAGATAGTGTAACTATCTGGAAAGATGTTCCAGGTGTATTAAATGCAGATCCAAGATATTTTAAAGACACACAATTATTGCATTCTATTTCATATACTGAAGCTATTGAGCTAGCTTTTTATGGAGCATCAGTAATACACCCAAAAACGTTACAACCATTACAGCGTAAAGAAATCCCGTTATATGTTAAGTCTTTTTTAGAACCATTAAGTCAAGGCACAGTGGTTAATAAAACAGAAGGTATTGTTCCTAAAACACCATGTTTTATTGTTAAACAAAATCAAGTATTATTATCGTTATCAACCTTAGATTTTTCTTATGTTGTAGAAGATAATATTAGCGAAATTTTTAACCTATTATCGCAGTATAAAATGAAAGTGGATGTTATTCAAAACTCTGCAATTAGTTTTTCAGTTTGTTTTGATAATAATTTTAATAATTTAGAGCCACTATTATTGCATTTAAAAGCAAAGTTTAAAGTGACATGCCATGAAGGTGTATCACTTTATACTATAAGACATTATGACTCAAAATCTGTAGCTAATTTAGAGCAAGGTAAAACAGTTTTATTAAAACAAATGTTTCAAGAGACACTACAAATAGTAACTAAATAAATCTAATGAATTACATTTGTACTTTCTAATACGAAAAAAATAAATGGGATTAGTCACAGCAAAAGAAGTTTCAAAAGCTATAAACCTTAGTAAATATGGGTTTTTAGGGACTTTTGTTGGTTGGTTATTGATGAAGGTTTTAAAGATTTCTACTTTAAATAAAATCTATAATCGCAACAAACATTTGTCACATTTGGAGTTTTTAAATGGTATTTTGGACGAATTTCAAATAAAATTTGAAATTCCTGAAGAAGATTTAAAACGCTTACCAAAAGATGGCGCCTACATTACAGTATCTAACCATCCTTTAGGTGGTATTGATGGTATATTACTTTTAAAATTAATGCTTGAACAAAGAGAAGATTTTAAAATTATTGCTAATTTTTTATTACATCGTATAGAGCCAATGAAGCCATACATAATGCCTGTTAATCCATTTGAAGACAGGAAAGATGTAAAATCAAGTATTGCAGGTTTTAAAAGTGCAATCTCACATATAAGAGATGGACATCCTTTAGGGATTTTTCCAGCAGGTGAGGTGTCTACTTACAGAGACGGTAAATTGGTTGTTGATAAACCTTGGGAAGAAGCAGCCATGAAATTAATACAAAAGGCAAATGTACCTGTTGTACCAATATATTTTCATGCCAAAAACAGTAAATTATTTTATAAGTTATCTAAAATAAGTGATACGTTTAGAACCGCTAAATTACCATCAGAATTATTAACTCAAAAAAGACGTGTCATTAAAGTCAGAATAGGTAAGCCTATATCTGTTAAAGACCAACAAGACCATAAATCACTTTCTGATTTTTCCGAATTTATTCGTAGAAAAACATACATGCTATCCAATACTTTTCAACCCAAAGAAAAAATTATAGATAGTATTTCGTCTAGTTTAAAATCGCCTAAATCTTCAAAAGCACCTAAACAAATTGTAACTCCTGTAAGTCAAGAAACCATGATTGCAGAAGTTGATGCTTTAAGAGACAAAGACTGTAAACTATTAACTAGTAAAAATTATGAAGTATTTTTGGCTACAGCCGAAGACATGCCAAACTTATTAAGAGAGATTGGACGTCTAAGAGAAATTACTTTTAGGGCAGTTGGAGAAGGTACAAATGAACCTATTGATTTAGATGAATTTGATAACTATTATCATCATTTATTTTTATGGGACAGTGAAGCTCAAGTGCTTGCAGGAGCTTACAGAATGGGATTAGGTTCTCAAATTTATTCAAAATTTGGTATTAAAGGTTTTTATTTACAAGACTTATTTGGGTTTGAGCCAGAATTATATAAAATGATGAGTCAATCCATAGAAATGGGTCGTGCATTTATCATTAAAGAGTACCAACAAAAACCGATGCCTTTATTTTTACTTTGGAAAGGTATAGTTCATACAACATTACGTCATCCTGAGCACAAATATCTAATAGGAGGAGTAAGTATTAGTAATCAGTTTTCTGAGTTCTCAAAATCTTTAATGATTGAGTTTATGAAATCTCATTATTATGACCCTTACATAGCACAATATGTACATCCTAAAAAAGAGTTTAAAGTTAAACTTAAGGATGCAGATAAAGATTTTGTTTTTGATGCTACTGAAGCCGATTTAAATAAGTTTGATAAGATTATTGATGAGATAGAACCTGGAGCTCTTAGACTACCAGTTTTACTTAAAAAATACATCAAGCAAAATGCACGTTTAGTAGCTTTTAATGTAGATCCATTATTTAATAATGCAGTTGATGGATTAATGTATATTAAAATTGAAGACTTACCAGAAAGTACAGTTAGACCTGTTATGGAAGAGTTTCAAGCAGAACTGGAACGTAAAGTTACTGAACAAAATGAATAACAAATTAGTAATTTTAATTGCTTTTTTTGTTCATTCAGTTGGATTTGCGCAAACCTATTCAGGTACAGTTCTAGATGCAAAAACCAACCAACCTTTACCAAGTGTTACCGTTTACTTTGATGGTACGACTATAGGTGTTATTACAGATCTTGATGGTATGTTTAATATAGCTTCTAAGCAGACCATAAATGCACCTTTAGTGATTAGTTACATAGGTTACAAGACTCTAGTTGTAGCTAAGGAAAGTCTTTTAAATAACCCAATAATAAAACTACAGCCACAAACTACAAATTTAGATGAGGTTATAGTCACTGATGACGATTGGTCCAGAGAAAAGAAATTAAGGTATTTTAAACGGGAGTTTTTAGGACGATCTATTTATAGTAAGGACTGTAAAATTACTAACATTGATAAAATCAGATTTAGGTATAGTAAAGTTGACCAAACAATATATGCTATGGCTGACGAACCTATAATTATAATAAATAAATACTTAGGTTATAAAGTTGAATATAACTTAATTGATTTTGAAATTATTTTCGAAACACCACCTTCTGGTTTTACCTATATTAATAAAGTGCTTTACAGTGGTACAAGTGTTTTTTCTGAACTGAATAAAAGGAAAATAAAAAAGAGATACATTAAAAACCGAAGCTTTGTTTATAAAACCTCACTACTTTATTTTATGAGAAGCTTAGCCAACAACTCTCTAAAGGAAAACGGATTTAGGTTGTTTAAAAGTAAAGATAAAAAGCAACCAAAACCGTTATTTGAAACCACACAATCTGAAGTTTTCAATACTAAGAAAATTGATAAACATAAAACTCGAGTATCATTTTTAGATGCTAAAAAAATAGTTGTAAGTTTTGAGAATTTAGATCAGGCTTTTTTATTGCCAAATACTACAGATAATGTGTTTTATATAGATAGCTTTGGAATACATTATCCTATTGAAAGTGTTTTATTTGGTGGTACTTTTGGACAGAGTCGTATAGTAAATATGTTACCTTCAGATTATAATTTAGATTAGTTAAGATTTATTACAATTGATTTGAGTTTTTACAAAAAAGTCATTGACAACTCGTCTGCATTCATTTAATTGGTCTAAATCAATTGAGTAGAATAAATTTTTACCCTTAACATTTTGCTTTAATAAGCCAATCTTTCTTATCTCTCCTAAATGCTGAGAAATTGTAGGTTGTGATAGACCAGTGCTTTTAACTAGTTGATTACAATTGCAATTATTATTTTCGCTAATGTGTTGTATCATTGCTATTCTAGCTGGATGACCTAATACTTTAGTGTAATTTGCTACCTGATTTTGCGAATCATTAAAAAGCTGTCTTTTTGAAAATCCCATAATTATTTGATATTATTTATTAATAATAAAATGTGATATTGCAATATCACAATGATAAATATAAATAAAAAACTAAAATCAACAAAGACTTCAGTTTTTTATTTGCGTTATCCTCTTATTTACTAAACAATCTTTGGAAAAAGTTTTTAGTTTTTTTAGTAGTTTCTTCAATGACTTCTTTAGCATCATCTGCTAAATCTTCAAGTTTATCTCCAGCTTCATCAGCAAATTTTGAAGCTTTCTCTTTAGCTTCATCCATTAATTCTTTAGCATCTTCATTTATAAATTCGGTTGCTTTTGCTTTAACCTTATCATAGGTCTCTTTAGCATCTTCAGATAATTCGTCTAATTTTTGTCCTGCTTCTTTAGCTATTTTAGATGCTTTTTCTTTGGCATCATCAACAAACTCTTTAGCGTCTTCATTAATAAATTCAGTAGCTTTTGTCTTTGCCTTTTCAAAGGTTTCTTTAGCTTCAGTTTTAATATCTTCAAATTTAGCTTCTGCTTTATCTAAGACCTCTTTGGTTTTGTCTTTTACTTCATCTAAAGTTTCTTTTGAAGCGTCATTAGCCTCACTAGTTTTGTTACTTGATGAGTTTTTTGTATTGTCTGCAATATTTTCGGCTTGGTTTTCCTGGTTTTTCAAATCTTCACTCATAATTGTTAGGTTAGTTGTTGACCACTAATATATTACAAATATATATTATTGAAAGGCTTTATCTATAGGTTCCCAAAGTTCTATTTTATTTTCATCGTTGTCTAAAATCCATCCAAATTTGCCATAACTATATTCTTCAATTTCACCTAAAACCGTAACACCTTCGTCTTTAAGTGTTGCAATTAATTCAGTGAGGTTTTCAACCCTGTAATTAAACATAAAGTCTTTTTTAGAGGGCTCAAAATGTTTTGAATCTTCAGGAAAAGGACTCCATTGGGTTGAGCAGTCATTACCTTCTTTATCTTTCCACCAGAACGTTGATCCATAATCATCTGTATTAAAACCTAAATGTTTTTTATACCAATCTTTCGATGCTTTTGGGTCTTTAGTTTTAAAAAATAGACCTCCAATTCCTGTGACGCGTTTTTTCATTTGTGATAGTTTTAGTTTTGGTTAGTTTAATTATGTTTATTCTATTTTTTTATGGCAGCTTCATATAAAGTTATCCACTCTTTAACACTCATTTTACCCAATAACTCTTGTATTAAATCATATGGTATATCATCCATTTTTTTAAATCTGATACAGCTTTTACCCATATCCAATTTGTATTTACAATGTTTAGGGTACTGCTCTACAAACCAATCATAAAGTTCTTTTTTTGCATATAGACCAGAATGGTACAATGCTATAAAGTTTTTTTGAGAGGCTAAATTTATAAATGGTAATGGCGGAAATGGTTTGCAGTGGTATCCTGCAGGATAAATAGATTTTGGTACATAATAGGCTAACATACTATAACTTATACCAGTCTCTAGACCTTCAGGCATATTCTTAACTATTAAGTTATGCAGTTTTGTTATAGGTGTTTTTCTATCTTCAGGAAGTTGGCTAATATATTCTTCTGCTGTTTTTGCTTTTGATGTCATTTAAATTTGGAATTTAATTAACAAATTGTGCTTTTATTTTGTCCACTATGGTTTGTGCTAGTTTAATTTTACTTTCTACAGTCCAACCAGCAACATGTGGTGATAAAATAACTTGATCTGATTGTATTAAATACTTAAAAGCTTCAGGCATGTTATTATCGCTAAAAAGATTTTCAAAAGATGATTTTTCATACTCTAACACGTCCAAACCTGCACCTAATATTTGTCCAGATTTTAAAGCCGACACCAAGTCTTTTGTAACAACACTTTTACCACGTGCAGTATTAATTAACCAAAAGGGTTTTTTAAATGCATTAATAAATGCTGTATCTACCATGTTAATCGTTGTTGGATTTTCTGGTGTGTGTAAACTTAAGACATCTGCTTGTTCTTGAAGTTGTGTTAAGCTTACTTGAGTTGCATTTTGATCTTCTTGGTTAGGTTTTAAATCGTAGCACAAAACATTTACATCAAAACCACGTAACTTTTTAGCAAACGCTTTACCCATATTACCATAACCAATCAAGCCCACTGTTTTTCCGTCTAATTCTAAACCACGATTAGCTTCGCGCAACCATTTACCAATTCTAACTTCTTTGTCTGTTTTATTAAGTTTATTAAATAAAGACAACAGCATTGCTAAGCTATGCTCTCCAACAGCATTACGATTACCTTCTGGCGCTGCTATTAATGTGATGTTTTTGCTTTGTGCATAATTACAATCAATATTTTCTAATCCTGCACCAACACGTCCAATAAATTTTAGGTTTGTTGCTGCATCTATAAAATCTTTATCTATACTAAACCTACTTCTGATAATGAATCCATCATAGTCTTTAATTTTTTGCTGAATATCTGCTTTAGAAGAGGCATAATCTTCATGATTAGTAAAGCCTAAATCGTTTAACTGATTAAGTAATAATGGATGATTGGAGTCTATATGAAGTATTTTCATAAATGTAGAGTCGTATTTAATTGTTTGATTTTGATTTAAATGTACGGATTTTAAGCGTTAGTGGTAGTAGTGGCATCCTTTTTTGCTTACTTTTTTGAAAGTATAATGTTTACTTAAAAGTATACTTATAAACAAAAACAGAAGGGTAACTAGATAGAAGCAAAAAAGATATAACGGATGACACGACGCTTATTTACTTAGTAAAAAAGTAAATAAGGGTAACGCCCAAATTTTAAAATCCTAAAATAGATTTAGCTATTACAAAGTATAGTAATATACCAAAAACGTCATTACTTGTGGTAATAAAAGGACCTGTTGCTACTGCTGGATCTATGCCTCTTTTATCTAAAAAAATAGGTATAAATGTACCAATTAATGCAGCCATTATTATTACAGCAACCAATGCAATGGATATGGTTATTGATATAATATATGGTGTTTTAAAAGCAAAATGTGTAATGGCTATTGCGACTAGGGCTAGCGCTAGACCATTGACTAAACCTAGAATAGACTCTTTTAATAAGCGTTTTAAAATGTTGCCATCTATACTATTATTGGCTAGACCTTGAACAACAATTGCAGAGGATTGTACACCTACATTACCTGCTGTGGCTTGAATTAAAGGGACAAAACTAAGTAGGACTATAAACTCACCCATTGAGCCATTAAAACCCTCAATAATACTTGCAGCACCTAAACCACCAAACATCCCAATAAATAACCATGGTAATCTTGCTTTGGTAAGTTTTATAATACTATCATCTGCCTCTACATCTTGAGATATACCAGCAGCCATTTGGTAATCTTTATCTGCTTCTTCACGAATTACATCGACGATGTCATCAATGGTAATACGTCCTAAAAGTGTTTTGTTTTGGTCTACAACAGGTATGGCTTCTAGGTCATATTTTTGCATGACTTTTGCAACTTCTTCCGCATCTTCGTCTACATATACATAGTCTACGTTTGAGTTAGAGAGTTCGGCTATTTTTTGTTCGCTTTTTGCGGTAAGTAAATCTTTTAAAGATAAACGACCAAGTAGTTTTTCTTGCTTATCTACTACGTATATGGAATGTACACGACTGACGTGTTGTGCTTGACCACGTATGCGACGTAAACATCCAGCAACTGTCCAAGTTTCATAAACTTTAACAAGCTCTTTAGCCATAAGTCCTCCAGCTGTATCTTCATCATAGGCTAAAAGCTCTTGGATTTCGGCTTTATGTTCTTGGTCTTCTATTTGTGATATTACTTCTGCTTGACGAGACTCTGGTAGCTCTGCAATAATATCTGCAGCATCATCTGTGTCAAGTTCTTCAATTTCTTCTGCAATTTCTTTAGCAGAAAGATTTTTAAGCACTTTTTCTCGATTATCCTCGTCTAATTCCATTAAGACATCAGACGTGGTTTCAGAATCCAAGAGTTTGATAACATACATCGCGTCATCTAGATTAACTTCATCTAAGATTTCTGCAATATCTGCGTAATGAAACTCTTCTAAAACTTTACGTAATGCTTTATCGTCTTGTTGCTCGATAAGCAATTCTACTTGTTCTATAAGTGCATCTGTAAGCTGAAACTGTATGTTTTGATTGTCTTCCACTAATGCTTTATTTGTCGTTTTCTATTAGACTAGTTAACTCTAAAAATTGTGCTACTGAGATTTGTTCTGGTCGCTTGTCAAAGATACTATTTGCTTTTAGATTATCAGACAAATCAAATGTTTTTAAACTGTTACGCATGGTTTTGCGACGTTGCTGAAAAGCTTGTTTTACAACCCTAAAAAACAACTTTTCATCACAAGGTAATGTGTAGTTTTCTTTACGTATTAAACGCAATACACCAGAGTCTACTTTTGGTGGTGGATTAAACACTGTTGGAGGAACTGTAAATAAATATTCGGCATCATAAAAGGCTTGCGTTAAAACCGATAAAATACCATACACCTTACTGCCTTCTTTAGAGCAAATACGTTTTGCTACCTCTTTTTGGAACATTCCAGAGAACTCAGGTATTTGGTCACGAAGCTCTAAGGTTTTAAATACTATTTGCGTCGAAATATTATATGGAAAATTACCAATTATTGCAAAAGGCTCTTGGTTAAAAGTTTGACTTAAATCATACTTTAAAAAGTCTTTTTCTATGATTCTTGATGTTAAATTTAAATAGTTGTTTTGTAGGTATTCTACACTTTCTGTATCAATCTCAATCACATAAGTTGTGATCGGTTTTTTTAGTAAGTACTTTGTTAAAACACCCATTCCTGGACCAATTTCTAGGACGTTTTTATAACCGTTTAAAGTTAAGGCATCAGCAATGTCTTGAGCAATGCTTTCGTCTTCAAGAAAATGTTGTCCTAAAAACTTTTTTGCTTTGACTTGATGGTCATTATTTTGTTTATGTTTTGCCATGATACTGAGGTTTTTTCGGCTTAAGCCGAAATTATTTAAAGGTTACAGAATACTCATCTACAATTTGAAGCTCTGTCCTGAAGGCTAACATTTTGTCAGCGAATTTTTTTAATCCTTCTGATCTTAATTTTTCTGCATCTTCTCTGTAATATGCATCTAGGGCTTCTCTTGAATATGATTTGTATTGTATAGAGTAGGTTTGTCCACCCATTTCCTCTTCCACTAACACTTTTGTTAGTGTTGCTTTTTCAAACTTACCAGTTGCTAAAACTGTTGGAATGTGCTGCTTTATCCAAATTAACCACTCGTCATGAGCACTATCATCTATATTTACTGTGACGTTATATATGTACATTGTCTATAAGTTTTTTGCAAATAACATAAGTTCTGAGTCGTCCTCAAAGGGTTTTACCTTTTTTGTGAAGCTAAAACCTAATTTTTCTATTAATTTTATTGATGCTTTGTTGTTAGGTTTTGTTATAGCTCCAACTTTTTTGAGATTAAACGTGTTTTTGGCTAAATCTAATATTGCTAATGACGATTCTAATCCGTAGCCTTTACCTTCATATTTTGGTAACATTGCAAATCCAATATCAGGTAACTCTAAGGTTGCCCTTTTTGTTAGTCCATTTGTACCTATAAGCTTATTGTTTTCTGCTTTTAAATGCAGTTTATAAAAACCATAACCTAATTGTGCGTAATTTTTAAGATGTCCATTTTTTATACGCTCTTGCGCTTGCTCAATAGTCTGGACTTTACGATCACCAATAAATTTTTTGAATTTTGGAGTATTAACTAACTCTATAAAAAACTGAGCATCGTCCAATGTAAATTTAGTAATTAAAAGACGTTGGGTTTCTGCTACTATCATAATTTTTAATTTATTGGATCACCACGAAGTGCTCTAAACTTTTTTCTTGCGTCAACAGCATAAATGCTATCAGAATAATTAAATAGCAAATTTTCATACAGTGCTTTTGCTTCTTCTGGGAGTGCTAATTTATTGGCAAATATCTCGGCTAAATAATATAATGCATTATCCATAAGGATGCTTTCTTTATAGTCTGAAATTATACGTTGATAATTAGCTTTGGCTTTTTGGTAATTATGTTGTTTTTCAAATAATAAGGCTTGTTTAAGTAAGGCCTGAGGTATAATAACTTCGGTTTTATGGTCGTCTAAAATCTGATTTAAAAGTTGTATAGCTTCAACATTTTTGTTTTGAAATGCTAATAGGTCTGCTTTTGCATATTTTGCTAAAGCTATTTGTAATGAGTCTTCAGCTCTGTTATCGCTAATTAATAGTTTTAAATCTAAGGCATCATTAGCTGTAAGTTGTGATGTAGATGATTTAAGTATTTTTAACTGAGATTCTGCCCATTTAAAATCACCTTTATAATAACTTGTTTTAGCTACTCTAAACCTTGCTTCTTGAGCAAGTGTACTGTTTTTTAAATTACGTTCTATTTGTGTGTAGTAAATCAAGGCTTCGTTAAATTTTTCTTGAAGCACTAAAATGTCTCCTAATTCTAGTTTTACGTTAGCTAGTTGTAATTTTGATGCATTATATTTTAAGGTGTCCTTAAGTAGTTTAATAGCTTCTGTTTCTTGATTTAAATAAAAAGCTAAAAAATGAGCGTAATTAATCTGTAAATCTAATGTTTGGGGTGTTTTACCAAAAGTGTCAAGTACTTCAATATATTTATTATTAATAGATTGATAGTCTTTAGTTGTAGCAATTTCAGTTTTAATTTGTAATACTTTTTTTAATGCAGATAACTGCATAGACATATCTTGTGTGGTTTCTGTTATGTAGTTAAATACTGTTAGTGCGTCTTGATATTGTTTTTGGTCTTGAGCAATCAACCCTAATTCAACTAACCTTGAGAGGCTTTTTTGTTCACGTTTATAAATAGCCTTTTCTTGTACAAAAGCCTTATAGTAGTCTTTTTGCTGTATAAATAGCCAACTTAACATTTCATTCCAAATGACATCTTGTGTAGTTTGGATTTTTTTTAAGAGAATTTTCCTTAATAATATGTTGTATTCATTATTACTATCTTCAGTAATAAATTCGCTTACGTTTCTTTTAATAGTATTGAGGTAGGCATAACTGTCTTCTACTAGACTGATGTAACTATTAAACATTTTTTCTACATCACCTTGTGCACCATAAATTTTTGCTAATTGAAAATTAAAATTTAGTGATGGTTTTATTTTCATTGCTTTAGTATAAGTCGTAATGGCTTGATTTAACAAGGAATGTTTTTCAAAAGCCTGACCAACACGAAAAGCATAGATAGGTTTTGTATCTAGGCTAGTGATTGCTTTATTATAATATAAATTAGCATTTAAAGTGTCTTTTTTTAATTGATAATTAAATCCTAATTCGACTAAAAAATCTGGCTTATTGTTGTTTTTAAGATATTTTAATATGCGGTTTTCTGCACTATCGTATAACTCTAATTGTTGCTCAATAGCAATGATTTTTAATAAGTAACTTTCGGAATTTTGATTATTTATGTATAATTTTTTGTAACTAGATAAAGCTTTTTCAAACTGGCCTTCTTTGAAATATTGTTTAGCAAGAAATTCTTCTTGAGCTTGTGTGGACCAAGCTAAAAAAAAGAGAAATAATATAATTAGGCGTTTAAGCATCATAACTGTAAATATAAAAATACAAAATCTACTATTTGTAAATTTTATGCAAAAAAAATGCCTAAACAAAGTTTAGGCATTAAGCCAATCTAATAAATGTGCTATTAATCATATATATATTCAATATAAGATTCAATTACTTGATTGGAGTTTATCTACAGTAATTTATTTATTGTAAACAAATTATATCTAAAATAAAGGTTGTTTTAAAATGGAAACAAAATTACAATGCAAAAAAGACGTTAAACAACGTCTTTTTTAAATTTTTGTCGGTAAACTAGCGTTTTTAGTAAGTGATAATTTAATTAAGTTTAGTTAATGTAATCAAAACCAGTGTATGGCACTAAAACTTCTGGTATTTTAATTCCGTCTTCAGTTTGATAATTTTCTAATATTCCAGCTAGTACTCTAGGTAATGCTAAAGAGCTTCCGTTTAAGGTATGAGCTAATTCATTTTTACCATCACTATTTTTAAAACGTAGTTTTAAGCGATTGGCCTGAAAAGTTTCAAAGTTAGAGACACTAGAAATTTCTAACCATCTATCTTGAGCAGTTGAAAACACTTCAAAGTCATAGGTTAAAGCTGAAGTAAATCCAGTATCACCACCACATAAGCGTAAGATTCTGAAAGGTAATTTAAGTTCGTTTAAAATCTCTTTGACATGATCGACCATAGTATCTAATGCTTGGTACGATTTGGTTGGGTGTTCTACACGAAGGATTTCCACCTTGTCAAATTGATGTAAACGGTTTAAACCACGTACGTGTGCACCATAGCTACCAGCTTCACGTCTAAAACAAGGAGTATAACCAGTTATACCAATTGGTAAATCTGCTTCGTTTAGTAAAACATCTCTAAAAATATTTGTTCCTGGTACTTCTGCAGTTGGTATTAAATAAAGGTTGTCTTCTGTAACATGGTACATTTGACCTTCTTTATCTGGTAATTGTCCTGTCCCAAAACCTGATGCTTCATTTACTAAATGTGGTAATTGGTACTCAGTATAACCTGCAGCTGTATTTTTATCTAAAAAATAGGCGATTAAAGCACGTTGTAATCTGGCACCTTTTCCTTTATAAACAGGAAATCCAGCTCCTGCAATCTTATTTCCTAATTCAAAATCTATAATGTCGTACTTTTTAGCTAATTCCCAGTGTGGTAAAGCACCATCGTGTAATTTTGGAATATCACCTTCTGTATATACTTCTTCGTTGTCTTCTTCACTGTTACCTTTTGGTACAGATTCATGTGGTACGTTAGGGATTTTGTAAAGTAATTGGTTTAAAGCTTCGGTTTTGGTATTTAAAGCTTCGTTTAAAACTTTAGACTCTTCTTTAAGCTCTGATGTTTTAGTTTTTAAAGCATTTGCTTTTTCGGCTTGACCGGATTTATATAAAATACCAATTTCTTTAGAGATTGAGTTGGATTCTGCCAATACAGCATCCAATTTAGTTTGTAAAGCACGACGCTCTTCATCTAAATTAATTACATCTTCAATCATTGCTGTAGCATCCAGATTTCTAACTGATAATCTGTTAATAACTAGCTGTTTGTTTTCTCTGATAAATGGTACTTGTAACATGTGTTTTTGTTTTTTGGCGTTACCTAAAGGTCAGGCTTTTTGTTATATTTTTTTGCTGATTATTTCAGTAAAAAACGATGCCACTTCAAAAACAAGTATTTGTTTGTAAAATGAAATTTAACGAGTAATGCTTGACGCAATAGTATGACTACAAATTTATGATGTAAAAGTAGTAAGATTTTGCGTAGCTAAAAATATTTTATTTATCTAATTGAGATGGTAATATCCAGTCATTATGTTTAAAGACGTTCCATTTGGCATTAGCCAGATCAACTTTAGGATCTATAAGTGTTTTGTAGGGTCTGCCATTAACGCTTGCTTTGGCATTAACGTACACAGCAATGTCTTGACCTTTAGTTTTGTAATCGTGCTTTAAATGTTGTGCAAACTGCCAAATAACATCGGGTTTTGTGGCAATCATCCGTTTTTGTTTTCTTGACAAATAATGGTCTAAATTGACGATAGTTGTTTTGTTAGTTTTTTTATTAACGACTTTATATGTTGCGTAACCAGATTTAGAGCGCAGCATCATGCGCCAAGATAGTCTATGACCTTCTTCTGTCCACAGCACATTGTCTGTTATAAAATGATGTCTTATTGGTAAAATAATTTGAACGATAAAGTAAATACCAGCTATTGTAAGTAAGTAGGGTTTATAGTTAAGTGGTTTGATTTGGTTTATAGAATAAAATTCTTTTTTCTTTAAAAAGAGATTTTTAATAATTTTAGCATCAAAAAAGAATAACGAAAATGCTAATGCTAGATATGGGAATATTCCAACACCAAAGACAATAGAGTTAAATAAATGAAAAAAGATTGAACCAAAGAAGGCTAATCGTCTTGTTGGTTTAAACAATAATAGAGGTATAATCAAACCATCATATAAAATACCACCATAACCAACTAAATATGGTAAAAAGGGGTGTTGTAATGCACTTCCAATAATAGGGTAGTTAGCTTTACCTTGCATGAGTTGTGTTGGGACTGTTAGGTCTAACCAATCTGGATATATTTTTGCAACAGCTGCATAAGTATACATTATAAATAACTGAAGTACAAATACCCATTTACACCAACTAGGCATGCTTATAGTTTTAATTTTAGGATTTAATTTTACATCAATTGATGCATAGGTGTTGGCTGGTAAAAATGCCATAATCCCGCTTAATAAGCACAATAAGTAATAATGATTGTTATAAGAGGCTTTTTGTGTTAGATATATACTTGTCCATAATACGGTAAATGCAATGATACTAAACCTGTATTTGTAACCTAGCATAATTCCTAAACTAAATATTCCCATAACGATATAATACACATATATCCATGGAGTAGGTAAGGGTTGTAAAAAGTCTAAGCCTATAAAATTAAAAGTAAATTTTGAGTCTATTAAAGTATATTTTACCCAACCTGTAAAAATTGCGCCAACGGATTCTAAAAAACAAAGTAGTCCAAAAATAATCCTGAATACTATTAATGCACTATTGTCTATTTGTTTAAATAAAATTTTATTTAGCATAGTCTTTTATGTACTGTAAAGCTTGGGTTTTATCTTGGTCTAATTGTGTTGTTAATTGTTTTAATCCATCAAATTTTTGTTCATCTCTTAAACGTTCTAGTAATTGAATACTAATGTTTTTATCATACAAAGAGTTGTTGAAATTAAAAAAATGAGTTTCTATGGTTTGTGATTGTCCATTGACGGTTGGGTTGTTTCCAATATTCATCATGCCATATTGGATAGTATCATCAATTAATGCTTTGACAACATAAACCCCTTGTTTTGGTATTAGTTTATAGGTTTCTTCAATATGTAAATTAGCTGTTGGATATTGTATGGTTTTACCTAAACCTTTTCCTTTTACTATTGTACCTGTAAGCATAAAATTATAACCTAAATAAGTATTGGCAGTTTTAATTTCTCCTTCATTTAAAGCAGTTCTTATTTTTGTTGAAGATATTGCAACATCATTAATATCTTGCATGGATATTTCTTCAACTTCAAAATTAAAATCTTCTCCAAATTGTATTAAATCATTAATATTAGCATTTCTGTTTCTGCCAAAATGATGGTCGTAACCAATGATGATATATTTAGATTTTAACTGATTAACTAGTAGGTTTTCAACATAATCTAAAGCAGTCAACCTTGAAAATTCTTTTGTAAACTCTTTAACAACCAAATTAGTAATGCCAAAGCGTTTTAAAAGTTGTTCTTTCTCGCTAATAGTATTTATTAATTTAATATTAGCATCTTTTTGCAAAACCATCCTAGGATGAGGAAAAAAAGTTAATAATGATGGTTGTAAACCTTTTACATTAGCGACTTCAACTAATCTTTTAATAATTTTTTGATGACCAATATGTACACCATCAAAAGTTCCGATGGTTAATACAGTATGTTGTTTAGGATTTGTTTTCAATGCCTTGTAGTTATTTTACAAAAGTAAAAAAGCCAATTGAATTAATTCAATTGGCTTTTAAGTTATTTAAAAAATTACCGTCTTATTTTTTTATAAAAGGAAATGTTGCTGCATTACCATCTTTAGATATTTTAATAAAATACATACCATTGCTAAATGGAGTTGTGTCTATTGTTAAATCTTGAGTAGAATTTATAGCTTTTTCTAAAACTAATTGACCTAGCATGTTATAAACTTTATAAGTATTTGGTAAATCATTACTATTACTTGTTTTAATATTTAATGAACTAACCGTTGGGTTAGGGTAGATGCTGATTGAGTTTTCTAGTTCAAAATTATTAACTGATAAAAAGGCTAATTGAGAACCAAAGTAATATGTGCCTGTTAATCCATTTGTGAAAGTGGCAGATAGTTTAGAGTCTGATCCAAAAGCAGATATTGTTACAGGTAACAACTCATTTGTTGTATTATTTTTAACAAATAATGATGATCTGTTTTGGCCAGTCATATTTTCCCAAGCAGCAAGTTCAGCTTCTGTAAAATAGAAGTTTACTGTTGCAGTTCCAGTTGCTGTATTAGTGGTTGTGATATCGTATGTTTTTGCAGTTACAAAACCAGAAGTATCAGTTCCTCCATTATAAGCTACAGCTGCAGCTCCAGCAGTTGTAATGTCTCTAGATACCGATACGGTTGTACAACCGTAATCATCACCACCAATGTTGTCTATATCAGTCATAATATTTCCAGAAGTTGCATCTGTACAAAATGATTGGCCTTGACCTAATATATTAATTTGATTTACAGTACCTGAATTTTCAGTTGTTTGAACATTAGTTGTAACATCAGCAGTTACTGATATATCGTCAAGAAGGAAAACAAACTCGTCTGCAGACACAACGTGTATTGCAATGTATATGTCTTGACCATCATAGGCTGATAAATCATAGATATACTCTGTCCAATTTAAAGGAGGTATAGTATATGGTGCTGGACTTATAGTTGTAAAACTTGTTGCATTAGTGTTCGTAGTAGACACCTCTACTTTAAAACGTTCACCTCCATTGTAATTATTAGTAAGAGATTTTGCCCAAAGCGATAATTGACTATTAGTGCCGTTTAATGATATTTGTGGAGTAATAGCGTAGTCATCATTTAATGGTGTACCACTTACAGACCCTGTTGAATTAAAGCAATAGTATCCCTTGTTTCCTGTATGTGGTTCCCAACCAGTCCCTGAAGCAGGTGTTGTTTGTGATGGATTAAATACGATAAAAGAACCTGTGTAAGATTCATTTAAAAAATCACTACTATCAGATGAATATGTAGAATCTCCATCATTATCTATCAAAGTCCATCCTCCAACTGGTGTTATTGCAAAATCTGTATATGTTTCAAAACCATCATTAAAAATTTCGGTATTACCTTGTGCCATAAGAGATATATCATCATTCTCAATTGTAATTTGATACAAACCATTTCCAGCTATTGCATCACCAGTAGTATTTACTCCAATTGATAGCTCTATTGTTTCATCCAATTCTACAGCATTGTCATTATATAATCTTAAAGTTATAGTGTTACTTGGTGTTGTAGATCCTGCAGTAAATGTTACGGAGTTATTAATTAAAACAAAGTCTTCATTTTCTATTCCAGTACCATTGTTTATTAGCTGTGCAGTAGCGTTTGCATTAGCAGGAATATTCATGTTTAAATCAATAGTGTAATCCGTAAAATCACAATTGTTTCCTTCTGCTACCTGTCCTGGAGATATGGATCCAGATGAGAAGTTGATGTAAGGAGTTGTTGGTGAGTTGCAAACGTTTGATGACGTTAAAGACGCTCGATTATTAAAAGTAGCTAATACGGCTTGTACTCTAGATTTTTGATCTTGAGTGAATGTATCCATACAAGAATCGATACTATAATCCATGTAATTTTCTACCATATCTAAACCAGGATCTGCTGGACAAGAATCATTCCCAGTATTACAGGTGCTTCCGTTTGATGATGAATTTGCTACAGCAGGAGTGTCAGCACAAAAATCACCAGCATTTGCTCCTGTTCCAGCACAACCACCCTGAAAGGTATGGAACAAACCTAGAAAGTGTCCTACTTCATGTGTCATAGTTCTTCCTAAGTTAAATGAGCCTGGAATATTAACTCCATCTGCATCATTAGAGCCAAATGATGAGTGTCTTGATACTACTCCATCTGTACTAGCATCACCTCCGGGGAACTGAGCATAACCAAGTAAGCCACCGTTATTAAATTTTACCGACCACATATTCATGTATAATGATGGATCCCATATGTTATTAGGTTTTAACGCTTCTACTTGAGCTATAAGGTCGTTTGAAATCGCATCTGCATTTGCTCCTGTTCCTGTTAGTCCATTTTGTCCAATGTTAACACGATTAATACCATTTGTTGGACTACCGTCTGGGGCAGTTTGTGCCATACAAAATTGAACTTCTACATCAGCTCCAACCGGATTTGTATTATATCCCCTAGTTCCAAACATTCTTCTAAAGTCTTCGTTTAAAACTTCTATTTGTGATAAAATTTGTTCTTCAGAGATATTAGCATTTGAGCCTATTTGTTCTCCATTATTAAATACATGTACTACTACAGGTATATTTAAAACAACCATTTGGTTAGAATTTCTTTGCTGGCTCAATTCATTTATTTTGGCAGCAATTTTTTTCTCAAAATTAACACTTCCCATCATTTCTGGATTGTGTTTTAATAATTCTTTGTTATGTTCATCAGCATGGCATCTGATGACTTCTTCTATGTTTGATATTTGTTTTTGTTTTGAAATTTGTGATATTGCTGTCAAACTTGATATAAAGAAAGCAATAAAAAGGTATAAAGTAATTTTTTTCATTAATTAGGAAGGATTTATATTATTCGGTAAAATTATGTTTTTTTTCACAATTAATCTGTTAATTTTTTGAGTTATATGTTGTTTTGTTGAGAATTCTTATTAAATTAGATATAATTAACCCTTAACTATTTATTAGTATGAAAAAACTATTACTTAATTTAACTAAAATTATCACAATGATGCTTTGCGTTGTTGCTTTTGGTCAACAAGATTATTGGACATTAAGTTCTGAAGACAAAGTTGCAAATTTGGATAAAGTCAGACGTGCATCTTTTCCTTCTGATTATCAGATTTTTTCTTTAGATATCGAGAAGTTTAAAACTCAAATAATTAATGCTCCTGTAAGAGGGGAGAATATCGGTAAATCAAATATTATTGTCTATTTTCCAAATGCTAAAGGCGAGTTAGAGCGTTTTAGTGTAACTGAAGCTCCGATTATGCAGTCTGAATTAGCAGCAAGATACCCGATGATTAAAACATACAAGGCTGCTGGATTGGATGACCAAACTGCCACTATGAGTTTTAGTGTTACGCAATTTGGATTACACACTATGTCTTTGTCAGGTAAACGAAGCTCGTTGTTTATTGATCCCTATACAACCACTAACGACTTTTATATTGTATATGAAAGAAATGCCTTAGGTCAAGATTTACAGGGTTTTGAATGTTTAACTGATAAAGATGTAGAATTATCTTCATTAACTAACGAAAGAGCAAGTCAATTAGCTGATACAGATGATATGCAATTAAGAACCTATAGGTTAGCCCAAACTTGTAATAGTAGTTATGGAGCTCTTTTTGCAGGAACTGGTACTGACGCTCAAAAGAAACAAAATATTCAAGCTCAAATGGCTATAACTATTAATAGAGTTAATGAAGTTTATGAAAGAGATTTAGCAGTAACGTTAGTTTTTATTAATCAAAATGATCAATTAATTTATTATGATCCAGCTTCAGATCCTTGGACTAATGAATTTAATACCAAAACTCAAGAAGTTATATCAACAACTTTAAATGATGAAAGTTTATATGATATTGGTCACAATTTCAATACTTCAGGAGGTGGTAGTGCAGGTTGTTTAGGCTGTGTTTGTTTGGATGGAGCACCTCCATATACTGGAAATCAAAAAGGAAGAGGATATACAGGAAGAGCAAATCCAACAGGTGACGCATTTGATATTGATTATGTGGCTCATGAAATGGGTCACCAATTTGATGGCTGGCATAGTATGAATACATGTAGTCGTTCAGGAAATGGAATGACAGAAGTTGAGCCTGCTTCAGGAAGTTCAATAATGGGTTATGCAGGTATTTGTGCTACCAATGTACAATCTAATAGTGATGCACATTTCAATTATGTCAATATAAGAGATATTTCGGCAAATATACAACCAGGTGGAACAAGTGATTGTGGAGCTACTATGGCATTAACAAATCAGCCTCCAGTTGCTAACGCTGGTTTAGATTATTCAATTCCGCCAAGTACAGCTTATGTATTAAGAGGTACTGCTACTGATCCAGATGGATTAGCAAGTTTAACTTATAATTGGAGTCCTAATGACCCATCTCAAGCCCCTTCAAATGGTGCACCTCAGCCTACTTGGACGACAGGTCCAATGTATAGATCTATATTGCCTTCAGATTCACCTGATAGATACATGCCTAGCTATAGTGATGTAGTTGCAGGTAATTTAACACCAACTTGGGAAGTGACACCATCAGTAGCTCGTACTATGAATTTTTCTTTTATAGTTAGAGATAATGCTAGTGGTTTTGCTAATGGAATAGGTCAAACAGATGCTGATTTAATGACTGTTGATGTAGTAGGTGATCAGCCTTTTACTGTTGTTACTCCTCCAGCTTGGGCTTCAGGAAGTAATCAAACGTTAGTTTGGAATGTTGGTGATACTAATGGTGCTATAATTAATTGTCAATCTGTTAATATCTTATTTTCAACAGATGGAGGATTAACTTTTCCAACAACTCTTGCTTCTGGAGTTTCAAATGATGGTTCAGAAACGATTACAATTCCTAGTGTAGCAGATACCAATAATGCTAGAGTAATGGTAGAAGCTGCAGATAATATATTTTATGCTTTATCAGAGGTCTTTCCAATAAATAGTACACCTTCATTTGTTTTAAGCAATTCATCAGGAGATCGAACAGCTTGTGCTATTGATGAGGTTGAATATACTGTTGATATGATAACTGCTAATGGTTTTTCTGAAACAACAAATTTCACATCATCAATAAGTCCAGCATTAGCTGCTACTGTAACCTTTACACCTTCAAGTTTAAATTCTGATGGTTCAACTTTAGTTAATGTGTCTGGATTAACTGGAGCTGCAGCTGGTGATTACACAATTACTATAACAGGTACTTCTACTACGCAAACTAAAGCAGTAGATTTAGAATTAACAGTTGTTGATGGTTTATGTGCTTCAGTTGCAAATACTATATATGATACAAGTACAACTTTAGTACAGTTTGGAGATATTGATAATTCATCAGGTAAACCATCTGGTTATAGTGATTATCGCATTGCACCAACAGCTACTCAAACTACAGATGTAAATAGAGATGCATCTTATACTTTGACGGTTAATCAAAATACAGATGGTAATTACCTTTGTACTTCTAGTGTTTGGATTGATTGGAATCAGAATTGTATTTTTGATTCTAATGAGTTCTACGACTTAGGTACTGCGACAAACGTAGTAAATGGACCTACTACTAATTCAGGTTTAAATGTAGTTGTTCCTTCTGATGCAGTTATAGGAGCTACAACAATGCGTATAACCACTAAATATTCATCAGCTGCTGGGTCTTGTGATAACAATCATGATGCAGAAGTTGAAGACTATACAGTTAATGTGCAAACCTCTCTATCTATATCTGAATTTGATTTTGCGGGTAGTTTTAACGTATATCCAAACCCTAATAATGGGGAATTTACTATTGAATTAAAAAATAATAATTTAAATAATAAATTGAATGTAGTTGTTTATGATGTTAGAGGAAGAAAAGTTTACAATACTTCGTTTGTGAATTCAAATGATTTTAAACAAAGAATTAAATTGAATAACGTTGAATCAGGTTTATATTTATTAAATGTTTCTGACGGAAATTCAGCAATGACCAAAAAGCTTGTAATCAAGTAAATTTAGTAAAGTGTTTATTAATGAAAAAAGGAAGCTATTAAGCTTCCTTTTTTTATTTACCGTTAAATGAATTCATGGTATTGTTAATACCTGCTGTACCAAATGATTTGACTATTTCAGCAGATTTTTCTAATCGTTCAGGAAGTTTTTTGTTCTCTTCTTCTTCCCATTCACCTAAAACATAATCAACTTGTCTTCCTTTTGAAAAAGCATCACTTATTCCAAATCTAAACCTATTGTATTTTGAGGTGTTTAATTTGTCTTGTGTGTCTTTTAAACCATTATGACCTCCATCACTTCCTTTGGTTTTTATTCTTAGACTACCAAATGGCAAATTTAAATCATCAGTAATTACTAGTAGGTTTTCTAAAGGAACCTTTTCTTTAGTTAACCAATATAATATAGCTTTTCCGCTAAGGTTCATATATGTACTTGGTTTAAGTAATATAAAGGTTCGACCTTTAAATCTAAAGGTTGCTACGTCTCCTAGTTTTTGTGTTTCAAAGGTGATGTCTTCCTTTTTAGCTAAAAAATCTAAAATTTTAAAGCCTATGTTGTGACGTGTGTTCTCATATTTTTCGCCAATATTACCTAAGCCAACAATTAAAAATTTTTTCATGGGATCTTGTGTTTCAGTAGTATTTGATGAGTTATTGTTTTTTAAGAATTTAATAAGCCATTCAAACATAATAAGTGTTTTTTGTAAAAATAAAAAAGCATCCTGAATTAACAGGACGCTTTTATAAAATTATGGTAATATGATTATTACTTAACAGCAGCTACATCATCTGTTTCTGTTGCTGGTACATCTTCATCTTCATCATCTTCGTCAACTGTAATAGCAGCTCTAGAACGTCTTACTAAACATACTACAGTGTTATCAGGATGCATGAATTTGTATCCTTCAGTTTCTAAAGCTGTAATGTAAAGCTTGTTTCCAATTTTAAGATCTGTAATGTCAGCATCGATAAAATCTGGTAAGTTTCCTGGAATAGCTTTAACTCTTAAGCTACGTCTGTTTTTACGTAAAACACCACCACTTTTAACACCACGAGAATTTCCTGTAAAATTAAGAGGAATATCCATTGTGATTTCTTTATCTGGGAATGTTTGGTAAAAATCTACGTGTAAGATTTTGTCTGTAACTGGGTGAAATTGGATGTCTTGTAAGATAGCATCAAATTTTTCTCCACTTTCTAACTCAATAACAACTGTATGCGCATTTGGAGTGTATACAAGTTTAGAGAAAGCTAATTCTGGTGCAGAGAAATGCACTTGGTTGTCTCCTCCGTATAATACGCAAGGAACCTGACCAGCATTACGTAAGGCTTTAGTTACCTTTTTACCCACGCTTTCTCTTTTAGATCCGTTGATTGTAATTGATTTCATTTTTATTTATATTTATTTATTAATATACTTGATTGTAAGCTTTAAGTTACATTAAAAATTTAGAGCTTATTGATTTATTAAAGTGTACATTTTGCATAACTTCAGCAAATAAATCGGCACAACTTAATACTTTTATTTTTTTACTTTCTTGTTTTAAAGGAATTGAATCTGTAACAATTAATTCTTCTAGTTTAGAATTTTCTAGACGCTCATAAGCATTACCTGATAAAATTGGGTGTGTACATATTGCTCTTACGCTTAAAGCACCACGTTCCATCATTAAATCTGCTGCTTTTGTTAAAGTTCCTGCAGTATCGACCATGTCATCTACTAGCACAACATTTTTACCTGTAACGTCTCCAATTAATTCCATATGCGAAATGACATTGGCTTTAGCACGTTGCTTATAACATATAACAACATCACTTTGTAATGCTTTAGAGTAAGCATATGCACGTTTCGATCCTCCCATATCTGGAGAAGCAATGGTTAAATTATCAAGGTTTAACTCTTTTAAGTATGGTAAAAATATAGTTGAAGCAAATAAGTGATCAACAGGTTTTTCAAAAAACCCTTGAATTTGATCAGCGTGTAAGTCCATTGTTATAATTCTAGTGGCTCCTGCTGTTTCTAACATTTTAGCAACTAATTTAGCAGCAATTGGTACTCTAGGCTTATCTTTTCTGTCTTGTCTAGCCCAACCAAAATAAGGTAATACAGCTGTTATGTGTCTTGCAGACGCACGTTTTGCTGCATCAATCATTAATAACATTTCCATTAAATTTTCAGAACTTGGATTTGTAGATCCAATAATAAAAATTCTAGAACCTCTTATAGATTCTTCGTAAGAGGGTTGGAACTCTCCATCACTATAGGTTGAGGTAATAACTTTACCTAATTCAGATCCATAAGCAGCAGCAATTTTCTCTGCTAAAGCTTTACTTTGCGTAATCGAAAATATTTTAGCTTCAGGCTTTGTGTTGGGCATTGTTAAAATGTTGTTATGTAGCTTTTTAGGCTACGTGATTTTTTATGAGGTGCAAATTTACTATAATTTTTGAGCTTTAAAAGATATTAGATGTTATTTTTAGATGATTTATCTAAAATATATTTACTTTTGCAAACGTAATTGCTCAAATGGCGGAATTGGTAGACGCGCTGGATTCAAAATCCAGTTCTTTCGGGAGTGTGGGTTCGATTCCCACTTTGAGTACTAAGCTCTAAAACAGTAATGTTTTAGAGCTTTTTTTATTTTGAAGAATCTCTGATTACAATATCAGTTTCTACAGTTTCTGAAGTTGTTGTTTTAATTTTGTTTTCTAACTTGTTAATTAATAGTGTGACAGATTTTTCACCTATAATCTCTCCGTGTTGACTAACAGTACTTAATCTTGGGTTAGAATGTCTTGCTAAAATTCCGTTAGAAAAAGCAATTACAGATAGGTCTTCAGGTATTTTGATACCTTTGTCTTTGGCTACTCGTAAAGCTGCAATTGCTACGGACTCGTTTGAGGCTATAATTGCATCAAAAGATTGATCAAATAATGGCTTTACGATGGCTTCATGTTTTTTGTAATACATTTCATGAGTAGTAATTATAATGCTATCGTCTTTATTTAGATTATTGTTTTTTAGGCCTGCTAAATACCCATCATATCTTAGTTTCCCAACGCTTAAATCCATGTTGGCTGCTGCAAAAGCAATTTTTTTGCAACCTTTATTTTTTAAATAATTTACAGCATTTACTGAAGCCATAAAATCATTGGTGATGACCTTATCACAGTCAATATCTTCAACAACACGATCAAACATTACTAAAGGAATCTCTTTAGCAATACTTGATTTAAAGTGGTTGTATTCTTTTTTTGCTTCTGTTTCTTCTGCTACAGATAAAATAAACCCATCAACAACTCCAGAGGATAACATTTCAATAGTTTCAATTTCTTTTTGAAGAGAATCGTTTGAAATGCAAGTAATAATTTTATACCCTTTTTTTGTAGCTGTCTTTTCAATACCTTTTAAAACTTGCGCAAAATAATAGTTAAGCATGTTTGGTATTATTACACCAATGGTTTTTGTGCGTTGGTTTTTTAAACTTAAGGCATTAAAGTTTGGTGTGTAGTTTATTTCTTTAGCATATGCTTTTATTTCTTCAGAAGTAGTTTTGCTAATTTCGGGACTGTCGTTTAAAGCTTTTGATACAGTTGATATTGAAACGTCAAAATGATTAGCTATATCTTTTAATGTGGTTTTTTTCATAACAATACTTGTAATTTAGCATCAAACAACTTTCGTTTTTTGAAACAATATTTGTGGCAAATTTACCAAACTATCATTATATATAATAGTTTTTTGAGTATTCCTTTTTTTTGCAATGTATTTCGTTTACAATTTTGGTTAGCATTTTTGTTTTTATGTATATTTACAACAACCCTAAAACTGATTTTTTATGTTCCAAGAATTTTGGATAAACGTACAATATGGTATGAACCATGTATTAGATATTAACGCTTATGACCATGTTTTATTTTTAATAGTATTAGCTGTTCCGTATTTGTTTAAAGACTGGCAGCGTGTACTTTGGTTGGTAACAATGTTTACCGTTGGACACTCTATATCATTAGTGTTGGCTAGTTACGGAAAGGTAAAAGTAGACGCTAATTTAATCGAGTTTTTGATTCCTGTGACCATTATGATTGTTGCAATTTATAATGTGTTTACAGCAGGTAAAACTGCAAAAAGTCAGAAAATTGGTCTTTTATTTGTTTCTACTTTGTTTTTTGGACTTGTTCATGGTTTTGGATTTGCTAGAGAATTTAGAATGAGCTTAGATAAAGGAGATAGTAAGTTTTTAAGATTAATTGAATTTGCTTTAGGTATTGAAATTGCCCAAGTTATTATTGTTTTTATTATCTTATTTTTAGGTTATATTTTTCAAACTGTATTTAGGTTTTCTAAACGTGATTGGATTATGGTAATTTCTGCAATTGTTATTGGTTTAGTAATACCAATGTTGTTAAATAGTCCATTTTTAGGCTAGTTTTCATTAAAGTTTTCATAAATCTTAAGATTAAGAATTGTAATTAAAATATGAAGCGAGTATCTTCGTTAGTATTGTTAAGTATCTATTGATGCTTATTATTTCTATTTAATTAATTATGCCACAAGACAAACAACTTAAATACGATAAAGCTTACTTAAGGATTGCTACAGAATGGGGAAAACTATCGTATTGTAAACGAAAACAAGTAGGTGCATTAATTGTTAAAGACAGAATGATAATTTCTGATGGTTATAATGGTACACCTAGTGGATTTGAAAATTTTTGCGAAGATGATGAAGGTTACACTAAATGGTATGTTTTACATGCTGAGGCTAATGCCATTTTAAAAGTAGCTTCATCCACTCAATCTTGTAAAGGAGCCACATTATATATTACCATGTCGCCTTGTAAAGAATGTAGTAAGTTAATACATCAAGCAGGAATAATACGTGTGGTGTATAATCAAGGTTACAAAGATGATTCTGGCTTAAAGTTTTTAGAAAAAGCAGGAATCGATATTCAATTAATTGAAGAATTAGAAGATTAATGTCAAAAAGCAAAATTTTATTTCCGTTTATACTTGGTGCAGCAATTGCAGCTGGCATTTTTATTGGTGGAAAATTAGATTTTGCTGATACGTCTGACAGGTTGTTTTCTTCTAACAGTAAAAAGGATAAGCTTAATAGACTTATTGATTATATTGATTATGAATATGTGGAAGACGTTAATACAGACAGTATTGTTGACGTTACGGTTAATGGTATTTTAAATAATCTAGATCCACATTCGGTTTACATTCCTAAAGAAAACATGCAAGAAGTTGCCGACAACATGAAAGGAAACTTTGTTGGTATAGGTATTAATTTTTACACTTTTAAAGATACTATAACAGTTATAAAAACTGTAGAAAATGGTCCAAGTGCTAAAGTAGGAATCAAAGGAGGTGACAGGATTGTATCTGCAAACGGAGAGTCACTTTTAGGTGGAGGTTACAATAATGATACTTTAGTTGATAAATTAAGAGGCGAACGTTATTCTAAATTAAAGCTTAAAGTATTTAGGAAAGGAAGTCCAGAGTTATTGACTTTTAATGTTACCAGAGACGTTGTGCCAATCAAAAGTATTGATGCTTCTTATATGTTAACCAATAATTTAGGATATATTAAAGTTAACCGTTTTGCCGAAAGTACTTACCAAGAGTTTAAAACAGCTTTAGATAAATTAAAACAACTAGGAGCAACCAGTTTAGCTCTAGATTTAAGAGGTAATCCTGGAGGTTTTTTAGAAATAGCAGTAGCAATTGTAGACGAGTTTTTAGAGGATGATAAACTTATTGTTTATACAAGAAATAAAAAAGGAAAAGAAGACCGCAGTTATGCAACTACAAAAGGTGATTTTGAAAAAGGTCACGTTTATGTCATGATTGATGAAAACTCGGCTTCTGCTTCCGAGATTATTGCAGGTGCATTACAAGACAATGATAAAGGTACCATAGTAGGAAGACGATCTTACGGAAAAGGTTTAGTCCAAAGAGAAATGAATTTGGGTGATGGTAGTGCTGTAAGATTAACGGTTTCTAAATATTATACACCAACAGGTCGATCTATTCAACGCTCTTATGAAAACGGAAACCGAGATTATTATGATGATTATGCTGATAGATTAAATAGAGGTGAATTGTTAGATGAAAATAAAATTGAAGTAGCAGACTCATTAAAGTTCACAACACCTAAAGGTAAAGTTGTGTATGGTGGAGGAGGAATTATTCCTGATGTTTTTGTGCCTTATGATACACAAATGCAAAACGAAACCTTAACATTTCTAGAAAGAAGAGGCTTTTTAGATAATTTTGTTTTTGAAGAATTAGAAAAAGATAGAAATAAGTTTAATGATATTTCTAGACAAGAGTTTTTTGAAAACTTTACAGTAACAGATAGTGTTATAAAGTCTTTAGAAGATTTTTTAAAGCTAAAAACACGATCTAATATCGTATTTGTAGCTTATAAAAACGAAGTTAAACATTATTTAAAAGCAACACTTGCTGAACAATTATATGGATATGGAGCTTATTATAAGATACTAAATAAGCATGATATTATGATTGATAAAGTAATATCGTTAAGCCAAGTTCAGAGCAATTAATTTAGCTATGTGTCTTATCGTGTACTTTGGTATGCTTACCGTTATTCCATAGTGTTAAAATATCTGTTGCGACATGTGCACCACTTCCTGACGCAATAGCAAACTGACTTCTCCAACCAGCTAACGTACCAGCTACATATAAGTTATCCTTAATTAAATGATCTGTGTTTTTTAACCAGATGCGGTCTTTTTCAATAGCAGATTTTGGATGTGGTTTAATATAGTTTTCCAAACCTGTAATGTTTAATAAGTTTGTATAGCCAACAGCTATAACTACACGTTGTGCAGTATATGCTTTTTTGTTTGTTGTAACTTGATAATGTTGTTCAACTTCAGCTATAGCTTCAACTTTTTCTTTATCAATTTGTACAACTTCAGGATATAAATGGGTTAATTGTTGTTTGCCATATTCTAAAATATCTTTACCTAAAGTCCCTGGAGTCAATCCTAAAACATTATTAAATAAAGCATTTTGTAGGTGAGAAGTCTTTTGGTGTGTAATAATACCAACGGTTTTGTTTTTAGCAAAAGGTTTGCTTAATCCAGAGCCCAAAACTAAAGCGCAAGACAATCCTGCAGCTCCACCACCAATAATTAAAGTGTCAAAATCCATTACAACCTTGATTTAGCTTCAATTTTTTTAGAAATTCGTAAAATCTGTAATAATGCTATTGCGCATAATGATGCTAAGATCGTGATTAAAGCTACAATACTTTCGTTTGAAAATAAAGCAGAAAAGTCAATCTTAGTAGAATTATAAATAATTAAAGCTATTGCTAAAACAGTAACGATATAGGTAAAGATTTTCATTGTAATAAATGTTTGTGCAAAAATACAAAATTAGGCTAACAGTATCTTGATATTATCAGTAAACAACTTAACTGCTATTGCTAATAATATTACCCCAAATACTTTTCTAATAATACTAATTCCGTTTTGTCCAATAAAGCGCTCAATACGTCTTGATGTTTTTAGTACAATATATATGACAATAACATTTAATATAACAGCAATTATAATGTTTTTAATATCATATTCAGCTCTTAAAGCTAATAAGGTTGTTAAACTACCTGGACCAGCAATTAAAGGGAATGCTAACGGAAAAACAGACGCTGTAATTGGGTTAGTGTCCTCTTCTTTATATAAGGTAATCCCTAAAATCATTTCTAAAGCAATAAAAAATAGTATAAAAGAACCTGCTACTGCAAAAGAACTAACATTAATACCTATAAGATTTAAGATGCTTTTTCCTAAAAATAAAAAAGCAATTAATATCACTCCAGCAATAATTGCTGCTTTTTCACTTTGTATATGACCTACTTTTTTACGTAAATCAATAATAATCGGGATGTTTCCAACAATATCTATTACAGCAAAAAGCACCATAAAAACAGTAAATATTTCTTTAAAATTGATAGCCATAGTTAGTATAAATTAAAGGTTCTTAATTTTTGGTAAAAGTAGTTTTATTCATCTAAAAAATAATAATATATAAAATTACTTTTTGGTTTTAATCGAAACAACTTTTTACTTTAGTAAGATAATTTATATTTGCTAAAAAATAAAACTTTATGTTTCAATTAGGTAAAACCATTGTTTCAGAGGAGATAATAGAAAAAGATTTTGTGTGTAATCTGTCTGCCTGTAAAGGTGCTTGTTGTATTGATGGTGATGCAGGTGCACCAATTAGTAAAGAAGAAGCGCAAATTATGAAGGAGATTTATCCTAAAGTAAAACCTTATTTGCGTAAAGAAGGTATAGAGGCAATTGAAGCTCAAGGCACCACTATTGTGACTCCTTTTGGAGATATTGAAACGCCTTTAATAAATGGTGCAGATTGTGCCTATGTGATTTTTGATAAGAAAAAAACAGCGCTTTGTGGTATTGAGGAAGCGTATAATCAAGGTGATGTAGATTGGAAAAAGCCAATTTCTTGTCATTTATATCCAATTAGAACAAAAGATTACTCTGAATTTTCTGCAGTAAATTATGATAAATGGGATATTTGTGATGATGCTTGTTCTTTAGGAAAAGAATTACAAGTACCAGTTTATAAGTTTGTAAAAGAAGCTTTAATTAGAAAATTTGGTGAAGATTGGTACTCTGAATTAGAAAAAGTAGCAGATAAAATGACAAAATAATCGATGAAATAACACTTAGAAATTTCAGGTAGAATTTTTTAACTAAATAGATAAAATTAAAACGCTTTTTTTTAACAGAAAAAGCGTTTTTTTTGACGTTAAAATTTAATTTTTTTTAAACTTTTATCATTTTTTTTGCTTAAAAAAAATAAGAATGAAATTTCTTGTTAAAATTTATCTTTAAGGCTCTTGTTTATTAAAAAAATGAGTATTATTTATAGTAAATTGTAAGCTTAAATACTATCATTTTTTTTCTTTTTTTCTAAATAAAAAAATGCTTAAAAAAGACTTTAAAATAAAGCGCTGACGCTTAATTTAGTAGCTTGTTTTTAGCTTTTTTTAAGTTAAAAAATCGCTGCAAATCAATTAGTTGTGCGGTTTTTTGTCAGAGTCCCCTAAAACAAAGGGATTACAAGCTTTGTTAAAAACTTGTTGACAACGTTTACAGAATCCCCTTTCATTTTAGAGGCTAAATGTCAATCTTTGCTCAAGGCAAAAACAAAATAGATTTTCAGTATTTTTTTTGAAAATAAAAAGTAAGGATAAATCCATTTTTTTTTAATAATACGCCCTTTTTTTATTCCCTCAAAAGGAAAATATAACACGTTTTTACAGATTTATTATTGTCGTTTTTAGAATGAGTTTTCATTCCGGAAAAATGACCAGCTATTTAACTAAAAGATTATGGAGATTACTCAGATTATTAAACGAGATTATGAAACAAGTCCCTTTGTTTTAAATAAAATTTCTAACGCTATTGAAAAAGCAATGCTTTCTGTTGGAAATGGATCAAAAGCAGATGCAAATACTATTTCTGGAAATGTATTACAAGCTTTATTAGACAGAAAAGAAAAAGATTATAGATACGTACCTACCGTTGAGCAAGTACAAGATCTTGTGGAAGAAAAATTAATGGGAAGCCAATTTCATGATGTAGCAAAAGCATACATATTATACAGAGATGAGCAAACTAGAAATAGAAAAACAAACATCTTTGAAAAGCGTATTAACTTAAAACCTTACGAGTATCCAGCACTTAATGACTATGTAGATGCTATTAGACACTCTTATTGGATTCATTCTGAATTTAACTTTACTAGTGATATTCAGGATTTTAAAACCAGGTTAACAGTTGTAGAGCAAAATGCGATAAAAAACACAATGTTAGCTATATCGCAAATTGAAGTTGCAGTAAAGAATTTTTGGGGAGAAATTTATAACAAAATGCCAAAACCAGAAATTGGATCTGTAGGAGCAACCTTTGCAGAGAGTGAAGTGCGTCACCAAGATGCTTACTCTCATTTATTAGAAATTTTAGGTCTTAATAACGAGTTTAAAAACATTAAGAAAAAACCAGTAATAATGCGTCGTGTGCATTATTTGGAAACAGCATTAAAAAATTCTAAAAGCGAAGACAATAAAGAGTATGCAGAATCTGTTTTATTATTCTCATTGTTTATAGAGCATGTGTCTTTATTTTCTCAGTTTTTAATAATTATGGCTTTTAATAAGCATAAAAATATGCTTAAAGGAGTATCTAATGTAGTTGAGGCGACTTCTAAAGAAGAACAAATACACGGAGATTTTGGTATTGATATTATCAAAATTATTAAAGAAGAAAACCCTACATGGTTTGATGATGCGCATGCAAAACAAGTACAAGATCTATGTAAAGAAGCTTTTGCTTCTGAAAGCGATATTATTGACTGGATTTTTGAAGCAGGAGAATTAGATTTCTTACCAAAAGATGTGATTAACGAGTTTATTAAAAACCGTTTCAATAATTCTTTAGAAAGTATTGGTATAGGAAAAGTATTTGAAGTTAATGAAGCATTAATTGCACAAACCGAATGGTTTGATGACGAAATAATTGGAACAAAACACGGAGATTTCTTTGTTAAGCGTTCAATTAACTACAGTAAAAGAACAAAAAGTATAACTAGCGACGATTTATTTTAATATGAGTAATCAAACAAAACAGAACAGTGAGGCAAATGTAAGCCCAGAAGCTACAGCTTCAAATTATGATCAATTAATTAACGCTAGAAAAGAGGCCAGAAAAGAAGCCCATAAAGAAGAACCAGAAATTAAATGGTTAACAGAAAACAGTCGCAAATTTTTAGCGTCAGGTTACTTAACAGAAGGAACTTCTCCAGAACAAAGAATTAGAGAAATAGCAGAACGCGCTGAGTCTATCTTAAAAATTGATGGATTTGCAGATAAGTTTTACGGATACATGGCTGAAGGATATTACTCTTTAGCATCTCCAGTATGGTCAAATTTTGGTAAGAGAAGAGGATTGCCAATTAGTTGTTTTGGATCTCATATAGATGATGATATGGGTGATATTTTATATACACAATCTGAGGTTGGTATGATGTCAAAACTAGGAGGTGGTACTTCTGGTTACTTTGGTAAGTTACGTCATCGTGGTGCTCCTGTTAAAAATAACGGAGAGTCTTCTGGTGCTGTGCATATCATGCAGTTATTTGAAAAAATGGTTGATGTTGTAAGTCAGGGATCGGTTAGAAGAGGACGTTTTTCGCCTTATTTACCAATAGAGCATGAAGATATACATGAGTTTTTAGAAATAGGAACTGAAGGTAATCCAATACAAGAATTGACGCATGGTGTTACTGTTGGTAACCAATGGATGCAAGAAATGATTGATGGAGATACAGATAAAAGAGCCATTTGGGCAAAAGTATTACAGCGTAGAGGAGAGATAGGGTATCCTTATATTTTCTTTAAAGATAATGCTAATAACACTTCACCAGATGTGTATCAAGATAAAAATCATGAAATCTATGCCAGTAACTTGTGTTCAGAAATCATGTTGCCAACAAACGACAGATGGTCTTTTGTATGTGTATTATCATCAATAAACTTATTGCATTATGATAAGTGGAAAGATACTGATGCAGTAGAGACAATGGTATACTTTTTAGACGCTGTTTTAGAAGAGTTTATTACTAAGTTAGAAGATTATAGAGATTCGCCTAGTAGAGACGATAGACAGACGTTTATGTTTATGGAAAAAGCATACAACTTTGCTAAAGAAAACAGAGCTTTAGGTCTAGGTGCTTTAGGATGGCATAGTTTATTACAATCAAAAATGATGTCTTTTGATAGTCAAGAAGCTTTCAATTTAAATAGTGAGATTTTTAAAACTATTGGTGAAAAGTCTAAAAAAGCATCAGAAGAATTAGCTAAGTTATTTGGTGAGCCAGAAGTGTTAAAAGGATACGGTAGACGTAATACTACACTAAATGCTGTAGCACCAACAACATCATCTGCATTTATTTTAGGGCAAGTGTCACAAGGTATTGAGCCAATTTGGTCTAATAGTTATGTAAAAGACATTGCTAAAATAAAGACAACTATTAAAAACCCGTTTTTAGTAGAATTGTTAGAAGAAAAAGGGATGAATAACGTAGAGACTTGGAAAAGCATACGTGATTTTGATGGATCTGTACAGCATTTAGATGGTTTGACAGAGCATGAAAAAGAAGTGTTTAAAACTTATTCTGAAATTGATCAAATGACAATCATTTATCAAGCAGCAAATAGACAAAATCATATAGACCAAGGTCAGTCTTTAAATATTATGGTGCATCCAGATATGCCTGTAAAAGAGATTAATAATATATATGTTACAGCATGGAAATTAGGAGTTAAGTCATTGTACTACCAACACAGTATGAATGCAGCTCAAAAATTTAAACAGAAAAAGGAATGCGCAAGTTGTGAAGGTTAGTATATAATTAGTTAACTTTCACCAGAAATAATGACAAGGTTGCTAGGGCTTGTCAAATTATAGTGTTATAATATTAAAAGGCATCCAGAAATGGATGCTTTTTTTATTTAAAAACTATAATATTATAGTATATTACTACTCCTTAACTAATCAATAATGGAAGAAGCACCAAAAATTATAACCAATGCATTAGAGTGTAAACATTGTGACACACCTCATGATGAAGCCTCCCTTTTTTGTCATGAATGTGGTTATCCTTTAAAAGGAACAGAAGAAGATGTTGCTAAATTTTATGCAAAGCGTGTCATGGATAAAAGAAAATCTAAGGACGCCGAAAAAAAGATTAAGTCTGCTAGAACAACACTTTATGTGATAGCCGGAATTATAATGGTTTTTGGTTTCTTTATATTTTTAAGTAGTAAAGATGTTACCGCTTTAATTATTAATATTATTGTAGGTGTTATTTATATTGTTTTAGGGACTTGGTCTAAATATAAACCTTTAATAGCTTTACTTTTAGGCTTATTATTGTATCTTACCATTATTGTAATAACAGCTATTGCAGAGCCAAAGACCTTAGTGTCTGGTATTATTTGGAAAATTGTAATAATAGCTTATTTAGCTAAAGGAATTCACTCGGCATCTTCTGTTAATAAATTAGCCTAATGGATATAAACTGTAAGCACTGTAATAATTTATTAGAGCAAGAAGTCAAGTTTTGCTCGCAATGTGGGCAGTCTGTTGTAAAAACAGTAACCAATACTAAAATAAAAAATGTAAATATTATTATTAGTTTTTACATTGCTATGCTAGTGTTTATGGTAATAGTATATTTTATCGATCTTAATTTTCCTTTTAATTTAGAAGCCGACTTAATAGTAGAAACCGGTTTTGCTTGTATCGTGTTAGGTTTTGCTTCATTAGATTTTAAACCAGTATTACTTCTCTATAATATTAAACAATTAAACCTTAAGCTTATTGGCTTTGCTGCGCTTACGCCAATAATTACTAGCTTTTTTGTTTACTTTTTTATAGAATATGCTAATTATTTGTTTTCAGATGTTGAAGCAGCAAATTATTACGAATCTTACCAATACCTTGATTATCCATTATTTTGGTCCATATTGTTTATTGCTATTTTACCGCCAATTATAGAAGAGTTAGCTTTTAGAGGTGTTTTGTTTAATCAGTTGTTAAAAGTTACCAATCAAAAACTGACAATAATTGCAACAGCTTTTCTGTTTGCATTGATTCATTTTTCAATATTTTCTTTTTTGTGGATTTTTCCTTTTGGTTTACTGTTGGGTTATTTAAGGTATAAATACAATACGCTTTGGTTAGGTATTATAATTCATTTTCTACATAATTTTATAATTCTTATGTTGGATTATTATAGTTTTTATTCGTTTTAAAACAAAAAAAAGCATCCATTTCTGGATGCTCTTAATAGTGTTATAAATGGGTTTTATTTAGATGCCATTAAAGCAAAAAACTTATCGATGTTAGGTAAGATAACAATACGTGTACGTCTATTTCTAGAGCGTCCATCTTTAGAATCATTTTCTGTTAATGGTTGATAGCTACTTCTACCAGATGCAATTAATTTTTCTGGAGCTACTCCAAAGTCTTTTTGAAGCTTTCTAACCACAGATGTTGCACGAAGTACACTTAGGTCCCAATTATCTGCAATCTTGTCTGTACTGATTGTTCTTGAGTCTGTGTGACCTTCAATCATTACATCAATACTTGGTTCAGAATTAATAACGTCCGCTAATTTTTTTAAAATCTTATCTGCTTTATTACTTATTCTGTAGCTTCCGCTGTTAAATAACATTTTGTCAGAGATAGAAATCATAACAACCGTTTGGTCAATATTAATTGCGATATCATCACTTTCATCTAAATCTGTAGTGTCTACAAATTGCTTTAAGTTAAGTGATAAGGCTAGGTTCATAGAATCTTCCAAAGTAGTGTAATATTTCATTACTTCAGGATTAACGTCACTTAACGTTTTACGCATTTCTATTTTTGCTTTTTCAGAAACTACAGCTTTATTACCAACTGCATCAAATTTTGTTTGATTTTCTTCTGTAAGTACACCAACTTCTTCAGTTAGATTATTTATTTTAGAATTATACTCGGTAACTCTGGCTTCAATTTTAGCGAATTTAGCTTCCAAATCTTCTTTCTCAACTTGAGTTTTTTGTAGTTGACTAGCAATTTCTCCGTTTTTTTCTTCTAATGCAACGTATTTCTTTTTAGAAACACATGAGCTTAATAATACTAAAGCGATTAGTGCTATGGATGTTTTTTTCATAAATACTTAAAATTTTTAGTTATAGTATCTACGCAGAAAAAGTACTTTTAGATGTTTTATGTTAATTAATTTAGATTATCTGTTGCTAAATACTTGTCATCCTTATTGTAATACCATGTTCTGATTTTAGGTATTTTTATTCCGTTTACGGTTTTAATATCATTAAGTATAATGTATTCTCCTGTATTTGTATCCACTTGGCCTATACTATCTGTTTTATAAAACTGATACATTTCCATAGCATATGTTTTAGGATTAAAATAAAAATACCATACATCTTTACCGACTTCAGCATTATAATTTACCTGTAGTTGCAAATAGGTTTTACCTTTAAAGTTTACAGTTTTTGCTTCAGGACTTATTATTGTGCCTTTGTCTTTTAGCTTCATCGGTAAACCATATAAATACGTATAGTAGTTTTTATACAGCGTCGCACGATCACAACTTAGATTATTACTTTTTAATTGTTTGGTTGTTAATTTTTTATTTCCGTTTAGACTTATAGTACAGGAGTCTTTTATGATGGTATATTGTGTTGTAACCGTATCTTTTTTTGCTGTAACAGAAAAATATTCTTTAGGAAGATTTATTACAATTTGGCTATTTCTAGCGTTGCTTTCAGGCATAGTCATAGTAATATTTAAGGTGTCATTAAATGTAGACCAATGACCTTGTGGATCATGATATTGTATTGTTTTATCAAGCAATTGAGGACCTGATATTTGTTGTGCAATTGTAATTGATGTTGATGTTAAAATGAATGCTAGTATGTAAAATGATTTCATGATAATGCTTGTGTTTGATACTAATGTATAAAAAAACCATCAGTTTAACTGATGGTTTTAGTGTTTTGTAACTTGTTAAGGATTTATTCTGACTCGTCAATTATTGATGCTGGCGGAACAGAACTATCATGTGCGTTATGATATTCTTCTAATAAATTCATTGTAGCACTAAGTAAGTCTTTAGTTTCGGATAATAGACTAAAGTAAAGTGTTGTGTTTTTTGGACTAGATTCTTCAGTTCTAGTTCGTTCCACTTGCTTTTGTATTTTAGACGTTACAAGTCCTATAATCTCATTCTTTTTTGTTAGTAGTCTACCAATATCCTCAAAAGATCTTGTGTCAAAAATGACATGAGTATTTTCAAACAGACGCTCAAAACGCTCGTCAATTTCTTTTAATTCTTTAATTTGACTAAACTTTAGTTTTTTGTGGTTGTTATGTACATGTTTATGACTGACTTTAGAAATGTATTCTAAAGATTGTGTCATGTCTTGTAAATAGCTTAAAATATTTATGTAAAAATTACTAGCACTTAAACTAGACTCGTCTAAATTTTTAATAAAGTAAAAAATGTTATCACGTAAATCATCAACTTCACTTGATAATTTGGTGATTTGTTTTTTGTTTTTCTTTAATAAATCTAAATCTTGTTTTGCTAATCCATTAATTGCATTTGTATAAACTTTATTACCACGTCTTATTACATTAGCAATATTTTGAGCGCTTTCTTGAATTACACCTTGTACAGAACTGCTTTCTGCCTTTATTAAACTATCTTCTTCTTTATTTTTTTTGTTTTTCTTGTTGTGTGAAACATAATTTCTAATTAACAAACCAAAGGCAACAAGTAGTAATATTGGTGTCATTAACCTAACGTTTAGACTTAATAAGTAAGCAATAAGTCCAGCAGCAACAAAAGCTATTAAAGCAGTAAAAAACCATCCTCCAATAACATTTATAACTCCAGCAACACGATACACTGCGCTTTCTGCTCCCCAAGCTCTATCGGCTAAAGATGTACCCATTGCAACCATAAAAGTTACATATGTGGTAGATAATGGTAGTCCCATTGATGTTGCTATAGATATTAATACAGCAGCAACCATTAGGTTAACAGCAGCTCTGACTAAATCAAAAGCAGGTTTTTCATCTTCTTTATATACTATGGTTTCAGCTGGTTGTTCAAACTGTTTGTCAATTTTTTTCTGCCATTTTTCAGGTATAATGTAGCTACTCATTTCTGATGCTGCTACAGCTAGACGTACAAATCCACGAGATAAAAAGTTAGGTTCAAAACGTTCTTTGGTGTCACTTTGACTAGATAAATCTAATGAGGTCTTCACAACGTCCTTTGCTTTACTAGAAAACCATAAAGTAACAACCATAATCATACCTGCTATAAATAATAGTAAGGTAGGTGTCTCTACTGCTTTTGATAAAAATGCCATAGATAATTGGTTGGCAGGAATACCTTGTGCAGCGTATTCTTGAAATGCTTGCCAAGCAGCAATTGGTACTCCAACAAAATTAACCAAGTCATTACCAGCAAAAGCTAATGCTAATGCAAACGTACCTACTAAAATGATTATTTTGTAAATATTAGTTTTTAAAGCAGTCATAATTAAAAATGAAACAGCTGTCCAGAGTATTAAACTAATGCTAACAATTTTAAAAACATGAGCTTCTAGATAGTCTTTAATCTTTAAACCGTCAGTAAAATCAAATTGTTGATTTGCATATGGTGTTCCTTTTATTCCTTTTATAAAAATGAAATATGTTATTGATGTCAATGCAATACCACCAAAAAGTGCACCAACCCAATTAGCTTTATCTTGAAAGTCGTAAGACATTAATACTCTTGTAAACCATTGTACTATTGCACCAATTGAAAAGGCTATAGCGACCGAGAGTAGGATACCAACAACAATATCTGTTGCTGTAGACGTATTTATGTATTGGATAACTTCTGAAGAAGAACCGCCTTCGCTCCATATTTTTAATAACGAAACAGCTACCGCAGCACCAAGTAATTCAAAAACTATTGAAACAGTAGTTGATGTTGGCATTCCAACCGTATTAAAAAAGTCTAATAATAATATGTCAGTTATCATAACTGCCATAAAAATTATCATAATCTCACTGAACATAAATTGTTCAGGATTAAAAATCCCTTTTCTAGCAACTTCCATTAATCCGCTAGAAAATATTGCTCCAAGCGCCACACCAATACTAGCGACTAACATTATGGTTTTAAACGAAATAGCTTTGGATCCAATAGCGGAGTTTAAAAAGTTTACCGCATCATTGCTAACACCAACAACTAAATCTGCAATAGCTAAAATAGCTAACGCAATAATCATAAATAGATAAATGTTTTCCATTGAAAAAAATGTAATATTCGAGCACAAATTTCTTGTTTTAAATCGAACGCAATGTTAATTTAATGTTATGTTCTAATCATAAAAAATCCTAATATTTCTTATTAAATTCCTATTTATATACTTAATAGCATTATTATGTTACTATAAATGACTTGAAGGTTTTGAATTAAAAAATTGAAAATCAAGTATTTGCATTTCTAATGTTAATTTAATGTTACGTAATTGTTTGTATATTGTAAAATAAATGCTATCTTTGTTATGTAATCATTAATACCCAAACGAATATGAAAAAGATATTTTTAGCATTAGCTTTATTATTTACAGCTTTTGTATCAGCACAGGACACTAACAATCCAATTATAGAGAAAAAAGGAAATTTACTTGAAGCTACTTTTTTTCATGACAATGGTCAAGTTGCACAGACAGGATTTTATACAAAGGACAACAAATTAGAAGGAGTTTGGACTAAGTATGATGTTGAAGGTAATAAGTTGGCAGTTGGAAGTTATAAAGAAGGCGTAAAGGTTGGAAAGTGGTTTTTCTGGTCAGACAATAACTTAAGCGAAGTAGATTATTCTAATAATACAATCGCTAATGTCAATAACTGGGAATTGAAATCTACTATTGCTGATAGATAATAGTAGATCTATTAATACAAAAAAAAGCCTCACTGTTAAAGTAAGGCTTTTTTTTGTATTAATATATAGGGATTAGTTTGTTGTCCAACCAGCTCCCCAAGTTGCATAATCTGTTCCAGTAGCGTTGTTTTCTCCTGTGAAAAAGTCAGCGTCTGTAAAATTAACTGTTGTATCATTTTTAACTTTAACTGTCACATCTACAAATGTTACATCTGCAACTTGAAGGTCGTCACTTACAACTCCATTTCCAGTATCTAAATCATCTAAATCAAAACCTTCACCATATCCAGTTATCATGACATTACTAAATAAACCTTGCGTACCAGCACGTAATCTAATTGCTTCAGATGAGTTGGCTGATCCTTCTCCAATAATAGAAACGTTATTAACTGTAGGTTTTGAGAATATTCCTGTTGCATTACTGAAATCAGTGTTGTAACCATCTGCTTCAATTGCTTTATCGTCTGTTGCTCTGTTAGATATATATACGTTTTCTAATGTTCCTGAAAAACCTTCAGTCCAATCAACAGAATCATCTTCAGCATTAATTACTGATAAGTAGCTAGCGTTTACTGTACCTCCAAAAAACTCTATACCATCATCTTTTCCAGCAAAAGCTTGAATATAATTTATTGATGTTCCATTTCCTACACCGTAAAATGAGAATCCGTTATTTTCTGAAGAACCATCAGCAGCTCCTCCAGAGTACTCTACACGAACATAGCTTAAAGATCCAGAATTGTCATCAGAGATGTTACCTCCGTAAGGTAAGCTTGCAATTTCAGAAGTTGCAGTGTTAGTACCTGTCACAGAATTGATAGGTGCTTTACCTAATAAGATAAGACCTCCCCAATCACCAGCAGCAGGATTTGATGCGTCAGAAGTTAATACTATTGGACAATCAGCAGTACCATTAGCTATGATTTTAGCTCCTTGTGATATTGCTATGTATACATCAGCACCAGAAGCTAAAGCTCTAATTGTCATACATGGTGGTATTGTTAAAGTTGTTCCACTAGTCATTATTAATGGCCCGTTAAGTACATATGTATTGTTAGCATCTAATGTTAAATCAGCAATGTATGTGCCTGATAAATAAATTGTTTCTGGATCTGTTTCTTCACCACCTGAATTATTATTTGTTACGCTATTGTCATTTATTACAATGTCAGAAGTGTCATCTGTAGAGCAAGAGAATACCATAGATACTAATGCTAAGCCTAAGATTATTTGTTTTTTCATTTTTTTAATTTTTAGTTGTAATTTTAATTGTGTTAAGTATGTTAAAATTTATATTTTAATTGTAGTCCTAAATTCATTCCTCTCTTATAATCAGTTACCCCTTTCCCATTAGCTGATACTACTAGGATTTCTCCTAGGTTTTGATCATCTCTAACGTATTGAATAGTTGGGTTTAAAAGGTTTTTTGCACTAAAGTTTATTTCAAAATTGTCTTTTATTTTATTTTTCCAAATGAAGTCTAAAGTTGGAACACTTTTTTCTATAATATTTCCAAGGTCTCCAGAACCAAGAGCATCTATTCGATCAGAGAAATAAGAAAACACTAAGTTTGCTACAGGTTTATAGTTTTCAAACGTTGGAGAATAGCTTATGTCTGCGTTTAAGATTAAAGGAGAAGCTCCTTGAAGTTCATCTTCTGTTTTATTAAATGCTAAATCAAAAGTACCATCGATGTTGTTGTATAAATCTTGTTTGGTATTCATGTATGTAGCATTAATCCCAAACGATAGGTTTGTGTTTTCATTTTCGTCTACCAATAAATTTTTTCTCAATTCTACTTCTACACCATATACTGTTGCTTTGTCTCCTGTTCTAACATAGCGCTGTGTTCCAGTTGCATCTCCAACAACTACCAAGTTTATTGGGTCATCTATTTGTTTGGTAAAAGCACCTAAAGAAAATATTTCACTTTTACTAAAAAACCATTCGTATTTTAAGTCAATATTTAAAATATTTGAATATCCAAGAACATCTGGATTTCCACCAATACGAGAAGATACATCCTCATATACAAATGGAGCTATTTCTTTAAACTCTGGAGTAGAAACGGTTTTACTTGCTGATAATCTTAGGTTTTGTTCTTCAGATAAACTGTATTTAATGTTTATGCTAGGTAAAACAAATGTTTCAGAAGAGGTTTTAATATCAATTCCATTATTACCTAGGTTTATAACGTTATAATCAATACTTTGTTCAAAACTTTCAAGTCTTACACCTGGAACAAATAACCATTTTTCTCCTGCTTTAATCTGTGCATCTACATAACCAGCATATACTTTAAGCTTTCCATTGTATGTGTTTTCAAATAAACCAGGTCTGTTAGTATTAGATAATGTAGGGTAGGGCTTTAATACTTTAATTTCATATATACCATTAGAGTTGGTGTTAAGGTTTAAGTTGTCAAGGTTAAATACAGCATTTAAATTATTTATATTTGTTATTTCATAGCCTCCATCAACTATATCATAACCATATCTAATATTATTAAATTGTCTTGTTTTATAACGTCCATTATATCCAAAATTAAATTTTAGGTTATCATTTATCTCATATGCTAGATTGATTCTACCATTATATTCATCATCTTCAATCTTTTGAAAGTAACGTTGGTTGTCAAAAACTACATTGCTGTAAAAGGTTGGATTAGTTGTAGGGTCATTGTCAAGTGCGTAATCATAATTTTCTACACTAAAACGCTTTCTATCTGGTTGGTCAGAAAATACTTTATTGTAACCAAATCCCCAATCTAATTCAAAATTATCAGATTTATGGTTACCCATCAATTGATTAACAAATATCTTTGTTTGGTCAAATTGAATATTTTTTTGATAAAAACCTTTATCGGTATTTAATATAGCATCTCTGTTTCTTCCTTGTCCATCAATACCATATTGTCCAACTTCGTCAGACGAACTATTTATGAAAACCGAATTGTAACTTAGGTTATTATCGGAGTTAATTTTGAAGTTAGTATTTAGCATTGCTGTTGAAGTTGTAGAATACTCGAATTCTTCTGCTGTTTCAAAAGATTTTTTTTCAACTGTCGAAAAATCTACAGTTTTCCCTTTTCTATATTCATAATTGTTTTCAAATCCAGCTGTTGCAAATAAGCTCAATCTTGAACCGTTTTCAAAATTGAAAGAAGTGCCTGCTGTTGCTCCATAAGCTACATTGATTGGAGTATCAACTGTTACTGGATCTACACCATGAGAAAGAATTATAGCAAATGGATTGTGTTCGTTTCTTCCATAAAAACCAAAGTAACCCGTTCCTTCACTTCGTACAAAATTTTTGTCTATTGCATTAGTATTAAACCCTGTTCCAGAATAAGCTTCAACAAATGCACCTCCCTTATGCTCTTTAGATGTTATGTTTACATTTCCTGCAGCAAAATCACTATAATACTGAGAAGCATAGGCTTTGCTTATTGATACGTTTTGGATGACATCTGAAGAGAATAAGTTTAGATCTATGTTTTTCTTATTTACATCATTAGATGGTAGTGATAACCCATTCATTGATGTATTTAAATATCTGTCACCAAGACCTCTCACATAAACGTTGCTTGATCCTTCTTGTTTAGAAACACCAGAAATTTTTGAAACTGCACCTGCAGCATCACTGACCCCTTTTCTAGCTAATTCTTCTGCACCAATACTCTGTTTAATTTCTACTGCTTTTTTCTGTTCTAAAAGTAAAGCTGTTTCGCTTTCACGTTTTGTAGTAACAGTTTCAAGGACTACTTCCTCTAAAGATGCAGCACTTGCTCCCATTGCTATGTTTATTGTTGTGTTTTTTCCAGCTTGAACAGTCGCTGGAATTATTTCTGTTTGATAGCCAACAAAACTAAATTCAATATTATAGGTTCCTGGCTCTAGATCCGAGAAACTATATTGTCCGCTGTTATCTGATGTAGTACCTATCGTTGTGCCTTTAATTAATATGTTGGCATAAGCTAAGGGTTCATTGTTAAACTCTTTGTCTGTCAAAGTTCCAGAAATTGAACCGCTTTGAGAGTAAGAAACGATGCTAAATAAAGCAAAAAGTAATGATGTTATATTTTTCATTTTGACTATTAAATTCTTGTGGCAAAGAAACTTCTAAACTGTAAAGTCTATGTTAACTAGAAATTAACTGTTAATCACTAAAAGGTTAGATTAATGTTATGAGATATTTGTGTTTTTAGGTTTTGAAAACATTTAGTTAACATTAAAATATGTGCAAGAATTTATTGCATTTACTTATCTTGCCATATAAAATAAATGATATGAATTGGGAACAGCTGCTATCCTTGAAGCGTTTTGGAGATACTAATAAAAGATTAAGAAAAGAACAAGACGAAACACGTTTAGGTTTTGAGGTAGATTATGATCGTATAATCTTTTCTTCAGAGTTTAGAAGTCTTCAAGATAAAACACAGGTAATACCCTTGTCTAAGACAGACTTTGTACATACACGATTGACGCATAGTTTAGAGGTTAGTGTTGTTGGACGATCTTTAGGACGTAGTGTGGGTCAAAAAATATTAGCTAAATACCCACATTTACAAACTGTTCATGGTTATCAACCTAATGACTTTGGTGCTATTGTAGCAGCAGCAGCTTTAGCACATGATATTGGTAATCCTCCATTTGGGCATTCTGGAGAGAAAGCTATTGGTGAGTATTTTATATCTGGAGAAGGACAAAAGTATAAAGAAGATTTATCTAAAAAAGAGTATCAAGATTTATGTGATTTTGAAGGTAATGCCAATGGTTTTAAAATTGTCACACAAAGTAGAGCTGGTCGCGAAGGTGGTTTGCGTCTAAGTTATGCAACTTTAGGTGCTTTTACAAAATATCCAAAAGAATCCTTACCTAAAAAACCAACAAAGCATATTGCTGATAAAAAATATGGTTTTTTTCAATCTGAAAAAGAAGCATTTATTGATGTAGCAAATGAACTAGGTATGTCTAGTAGAGGTGATGGTAATTCAGTAAGCTATTCTAGACATCCATTAGCTTTTTTAGTTGAAGCTGCAGATGATATATGTTATACAATAATTGATTTTGAAGACGGAATTAATTTAGGGTTAATAGAAGAAGAATACGCTTTAGAGTATTTGATTAATCTGGTTAGAGACACTATTAATACTAACAAATATCATCAATTGACTAATACCAAGGATAGAATTAGTTATTTAAGAGCTTTAGCTATTAATACTTTAATAAATGAAGCTGTTAGTATATTTATGGATAATGAAGAAGCTATATTAAAAGGAGAATTTAATATAGGTTTGTTAGATAAAAGTAAATACGAAGCACAAATCAACGATATAATCAAAGTTAGTGTTCAGAAAGTTTATCAATCTAAAGAAGTTGTTGATAAAGAAATTTCTGGTTATCAAGTCTTAAATACGCTTTTGCATACTTACTCTAAAGCTGTAAACAATAATTATTTAGTACTTAGTTCTAATTATGATGCTTTAATTTTAAAAGGTTTGCCAAAAGTCTTAGATTTTAATAATGATAGCCTGTATCACAGGCTATTAAATGTTTGTCATTACGTTTCTTTAATGACGGATAGTCAAGCTATTTTAGAATACAAAAAAGTTAGAGGATTTAATTTATAGTGTTTTTTTAAGCTTTGTTTTGTTTTTTTAACAAAAAACCTCTTAAATAAATGTTAAAAATGTTTATTTTTGACGTCCTAAATATAACTAATGAAAAAGAAAATCACTATTCTAGCAACATTTGCGATTGCATGTGTTGCGTTTTTTGGTTTGTTTAATTTTGAACAATCAGAAACTTCCAAACAACTTAGCGTAAAAGAAATTCATAAAAAACACCTTGAGGCAAGTCCTTATAAGGATGTGTTGAAGTTGTCTAAGCCAGAACGAAAGGCAGCAGGTCTAACTCCTAATAAATACTATGAGCAAGAATGGGAACTAACAATGAATCCTGTTTTAGGTAGGCCAACATCAGAGAATTTAAAACAAATTAGAGCTGATCAAAAATTAAAACGACAAAACTTTTTAGCTTCGGGAAGAGTACCTGGAGACGCTATAGATAATAATTGGATTGAAAGAGGTCCAAATAATGTTGGTGGACGTACTAGAGCTATAATGTTTGATCCTAATGATACAACAAACGAAACTTTATTTGCAGGTGGTGTAAGTGGAGGTTTATGGAAAAACACAAATATATCTAATCCTGAATCAGGTTGGCAAAGGGTTGATATTTCAGAGAATTTAGCCGTAAGTTGTATAACTTACGATCCAAATAATTTAAATACTTTTTATCTAGGTACAGGAGAGTCCTATGTAAATGGAGATGTAAATGGAGATGGAGTATGGAAATCAGAGGATGCAGGAACGACATGGACAAAAGTTTTTGGTGGTATATCAGGACCTACAACATCAGATGCTATTACAAATAGTATAACAGTTAATTCACCAAGTGTAATTGCAGGAGATTATATTTCTAATCCTACAACCATATTTGGTGGTACTATTGATAATGTTATTACAGGAGAGTTTGTACTCGCAAATGGTGCGGTACCATTTACAGGCACTAATGGTCAAACTTCCGATATTCCTGAAGAAGGATGTGGTCCATCAGTTATAGATATGACTGGTAAAATAGCCCTAGTTAGAAGAGGGGTTTGTACATTTGTTGAAAAAGTAAAATCTGCTCAGGATGCTGGCGCTGTAGGAGTGATTGTGATGAATAATGCGGATGGTGCGTTAATCAATATGTCCGGTGATGATGACTCAATAGTTATTCCAGCTGTAATGATATCTAAAGCTGATGGAGATCTTATTGAAGCAGCACTAAGTACAGGTGCTGTAACAGGTTCTTTAAACCCTCAGACAGGTGTGTTTAATGGTCAACTAGTTCCAGGTATACAATTTGTTAACGATATTAAAGTAAGAGATAATAATGGTGTTTCTGAGGTTTATGTGGCTGCAGGAGATGGTTTCTATAGTGCAGCTAGCTCTGCAACATTTCTAACTGGTCCAGATTATGGATTATATAAATCAATTGATGAAGGCTCGTCTTGGAATGAAATCAATATGCCTTTAACATCCAACGGTAATAAATTTTGTCCTAATGATATTGAAATAGGCTCAGATAATAAACTTTGGCTGTCAACAACTAATAGTGTTATTTTTGGAGATGGAGGTGGAACTATACTTAATTCAGTAGATGGAGTGAATTTCGTTGTAAAAAGGATTATTCCAAATGCCGATAGAACTCAAATAGCAATTTCTACATCTAACCCTGATTTAGTTTATGTTTTAGCAGAAGGTAGCGGTTCAGCTCCTGTATTAATGGAAAAAACATCAGATGCATTTGCCTCTAATAACTCTATGACTTTGCCTAATGATGCGGATACAGGAATTGACGCTAATGATTTTACTAGAGGACAAGCTTTTTATGATTTAATGATTGAGGTAGACCCTAATAACGATCAGATAATCTATGCAGGTGGAATAGACTTATTTAAATCTACCACAGCTGGCGCTAATTGGACTCAATTTACTCATTGGTATGGTGGCTTTGGTTATCAAGACGTTCATGCAGATCAACATGCTATGACTTTTGCTAATGGATCATCAACAACTTTTGCTTTTGGAAATGATGGAGGAGTTTATTTTTCAGCAAATGCTGGTGCAACCACTACTTCAAGAAATAAAGATTTTAATACTTCTCAATTTTATACACTAGGTGTAGCGCCGACTACAGCCTTTGAAGGAGATTATTTTGCAGGTGGTTTACAAGATAACGGAACACATTTGTTTCAAGATGCATCACCGAATCAAACCTCTGCTTCAGTTGAAGCTTATGGAGGAGATGGAGCTTATACCTTTTTTGATCAAGATGGAGTTGATCAATACTTCATAAGAAATTACGTATATAATTCAGGAATAGAATTGTATAATTTCGCTACTAATTCTAACATAACCATTAACGGAGAGTCAAATTCAAATGGGGCATTCATAAATCCTCAAGCACTAGATTCAAATCTAGATATTTTATATTCAAATTATTCTTCTGGTGGTGCATTTCTAATAAGAAGATACACAGGTATCAAAGCTCAAAATACATTAGACGCCTCTAATATTACAAACCCTCAATTAAATAGTGCTCCTACTGCTTTTAGTGTTTCTCCCTATACTACTTCATCTTCAACCTTGTTAGTTGGAACTGTTTTAGGAAGTATTTTTAAAGTTGAAAATGCAGATACTTCTCCTGTGTTTATTGATTTAGATATTAATAATGTTATTGTGGGAAGCGTTTCTGATCTTGAATTTGGAATATCAGAAAATGAAATATTTTTAACAGTACATAATTATGGTGTTCAAAGTATTTGGTATACAAACGATGGAGGTACAACTTGGTTAGAAAAAGAAGGTGATTTACCAGATATGCCTGTGAAAACAATTTTACAGAACCCTTTAAGTCCAAATGAAGTTATAATTGGTACAGAATTAGGTGTATGGTTTACTAATAATTTTTCAGATGCAAATCCTAACTGGAATCAAGCATTTAATGGTATGTCTAATGTGAAAGTTACAGATTTAGATGTACGTGATGACAATATGGTTTTTGCAGCTACTTATGGACGTGGAATATTTTCTGGAGAATTTAAAATAGATGGAAATGGAGACGAAGATGGAGATGGTGTCATTAATGATTTAGATAATTGTTTGAATACATCTAATCCAGATCAAGCAGATGTCGATGGAAATGGTATTGGAGACGCTTGTCAAGATACAGATGGTGATGGAGTTTTAGATATTGATGATAATTGTCCATTAATAGCTAACCCTAATCAATTAGATTCCGATGGAAACGGAGTAGGTGATGCTTGCCAAGATGATGATGGTGATGGAGTCTTTGATGATGTTGATAATTGTTTAGAAACAGCAAATCCAGATCAAGAAGATACTAACGGAAATGGTATTGGTGATGCTTGTGATACAAGTTATTTAAATGCTGATAATATTTCATTAGAAGTTATTTCTGAAAGATGTGAAAATCAAAACAATGGATCTGTAGTTGTCAATGTAAACGAAACCTACGTAACGTACACAGCAACTGTTGTAGGTAATGGGGTCAGTTTATCAGAACAAATTACAGCTGACTCATTCACTTTTGATGATTTAGCAGTTGGTGCGTATACTGTTTGTGTCTCTGTTAATGGAACATCTCACGAGCAATGTTTTGAAATTAATATTGATGAAGCTGATGTTATTGATTTACAAATAGTAAACAATAATATTGATAGTGATACCACTTACGTGGAAGTGAGTAGAGGTACAGCACCTTATACAGTACTATTTAAAGGTGAGATTGTTAAAATCACTAGTGATCAAAATTTTGAATTGGACCTAGTAGGTTCAGGAGAACTAGAAATTAAAACAGCCGAAGCTTGTGAAGGAACATTTAAAACTTCAATAGAAAATACATTAAGTATTATCGCTAGTCCAAATCCAGTGATAAATGATTTAAAAATCACATTGCCTAATGCTGTAACTCAACCAGAAATAATTGTTCAAGTTTATGATGTTACAGGTAAAATGGTTGTCAATAAAAACTACGTAAAAGGAAATTCAAACTTTATTAAAGTTCCTTTTGCAAACTTAAATCCAGGTATTTATTTCATTAAATTAAATGTAGATTCTCCTGAGGTTATAAAAATTATAAAAAAATAAAGACATATGAATAAGTTAATAAAAATAGTTCCTGTAATGCTAATAGCAATTACATTTATGGCTTGTGGAGGAAGTGATGATGGAGGTTCAGCTCCTCCAACTCCAAATACAGCACCAACAGCTGTGTCAAATTTAATTTATCCAAGTTCTGATTTACTTTGTATTGATACTAATATTGAATTTGAATGGGCAGCAGCTACAGATGCAGATAATGATAATTTAGAGTACACAATAAGAGTAGCAACTGACAGAGACCAAACTAATATTGTAGCTCAACAAACAACTAGTAATACTTCTGTATTTATTACTTTAAATCCAGGAATTGCATATTATTGGAATGTTGTGGCTTCTGATGGTGAAGATGAAGCAGAAGCGTCTCCAACCTTAGCGTTTTATACAGAAGGAGAAGGTGTTTCTAACTATGTGCCTTTTGCAGCTTCTATTATTGCACCAGAAATGGATGCATTTTTAGATTCCGGAAGTGTATCTTTAGAATGGTCAGGAAGTGACGTTGATGTAGATGATACATTAACTTACGATGTGTTTTTTGGTACAACAGATACTCCTGATTTACTGCAATCTGATGTTACAGCAACAACTTTAGATGTAACAACAGTAGCTGGTACAACTTATTATTGGAAGATAGATACTAAGGATAATAATGGTACTAAAAGTATAGGGCAAGTTTGGACGTTTACGACAAATTAATCTACATAAATATATAACTACTTATAAATGACAGACTAATTTAGTCTGTCATTTTTTTTAGGAACAAACTCAAATTTTCAGAATCCAAATTAATTGTTTTCTGTAATTCTAAAACCGTTCCATGTTCTATGAAGTGATCAGGAATGCCTTTTAAAATTAATTTGTTCAGGTAATTGTGTTTAGTTTTAAACTCTGCAATAGCACTTCCGAAACCTCCTAATAAGGTCCCGTCTTCAATTGTAACTACAGTGTCATGAGTTTTAAATACTTCATGTAACATAGTCTCATCTAATGGTTTTATAAAGCGAAGGTCATAATGAGAAAATGCCGAAGCCTCTTCTAAAAATTCTAAAGCTTCAACAACATTTTTATACATATTACCTATTGATAAAATGGCTGTTTTTGTTCCTTGTTTTAAGCATTCACCTTTTCCGATTTCTAATTTACTAAATGGTTGTTGCCAGTTTAAGTTTTCACCTCGACCTCTTGGGTATCTTATAGCAATTGGATGCTTAAGTCCTAATTGAGCTGTATACATAATATCACGTAGCTCCATTTCATTACGTGGAGCTGCGATAATTAGATTGGGTATACAACGCAAATATGCTAAATCAAAAACACCATGATGGGTTGCGCCATCTTCACCAACTAAACCTGCACGATCCAAACAAAAAATAACAGGTAGATTTTGCAAGGCTACATCATGTATAATTTGATCATAAGCACGTTGTAAAAACGTAGAGTATATGTTACAAAACGCAATCATACCTTGAGTTGCTAATCCTGCTGCAAATGTCACAGCATGCTGCTCTGCTATGCCAACATCAAAAGCACGATCCGGAATTTGTTCCATCATATATTTTAACGAGCTTCCAGTAGGCATTGCTGGTGTAATCCCAATTATTTTTTTATTTTGTTTTGCTAATTCAACAATAGTATGTCCAAAAACATCTTGATATTTTGGTGGTTGTTTTATGTTTGATTTAGGATTTAATTCGCCTGTTTCTTTATTAAATTTTCCAGGTGCATGATAAGTAACTTGGTTTTCTTCGGCTTGACGTAAACCTTTACCTTTGGTTGTAATTACATGTAAAAATTTAGGACCTTTTGTATTTTTAAGACGCTTTAATTCTTTGATTAATAAGGGTAAATCATGACCATCTATTGGTCCAGAATAGTCAAAATTAAGAGCTTCAAAAATATTGTCTTGCTTTTCTGTACCTTTTTTTACGTTTGTTAAATATTGTTTTAAAGCACCAACACTTGGGTCTATACCTATTGCGTTGTCATTTAATATTACAAGTAAGTTTGCATTTGTAACTCCTGCATGATTTAAACCTTCAAAAGCCATTCCGCTAGCTATAGATGCATCACCAATTACAGCAATATGTTGTGTGTCTAAATCTCCTTTTAGTTTAGAAGCAATAGCCATACCTAATGCAGCAGAAATTGAAGTGGATGAATGTCCAACACCAAAGGTGTCAAAATCACTTTCTAATCTATTAGGAAAACCACTCAATCCACCAATTTGTCTGTTAGTATCAAAGGTGTCTCGTCTTCCAGTTAAAATTTTATGTCCATAAGCTTGATGGCCAACATCCCAAACTAATTGATCTTTTGGTGTGTCAAATACATAGTGTAAAGCAATAGTAAGTTCTATTACTCCTAAACTAGCGCCTAAGTGTCCCTCTTTTGTGGCTACTATATTTATAATAAAATCGCGTAAATCTTTAGCAAGAAGCGGTAATTTTTCTTGACTTAAAAGACGAAGTTCCTTTGGGGAATCAATGGTATTTAAAAGTTTATTTTGCACTTAGCAAAAATACAAGATTTTATTAGTCTTCTGTATTAAAAATTATGGGTAAAGTATATAAAACGGAAACGTTTTTACCATCCTTTTTTGCAGGAATAAATTTTGGTAATTTTTTCATTACGCGTTCTGCCTCCTTTTTAAGTGATGGATGAGGTGCTCTAATATTAAGTATTTTAATAGAACCATTATTTTCAATTTCAAAATTCACATAAATACGATGTGTCTCTGAAACTGAATCAAATTTTGTGATTAATTTTTTATTGAAGTTGTTTTTTACAAAGTTACTTAGCTGAGATTCAAAATATTTAGTTTCATCATGCGTGTTAGAGAATTCGGGTGAGTTTTTAAATTTTGGTAACTCGTCTACCGTATTAAAAGGAAAAGGTTCTTGTGTGTTATCAGTTTCTAATACCATGTCACCCATTATTTCAGGTATAGGAATTTCTATTTTTAACGAATCTATATTTATAGGGTCTGGAGTTGTGATAATTTCTCCTGTGGTTATGTTTTCAATTACTATCATACCATCAAGAGGAGGGATTGGAGCTTTAATTATTTGTGGAGTTTTACAATCTTTCTGTTTTGTAATTAAACTATCTGTCTCAATAGGCATCTCGATTAATCCTAAAACATCAATAACTTCATTTTTAGTCGAATCAATAACTTCTATAGTGTCAATTTTTTTTGGTGTTCCGTTGTTAGAAGAGCAGTTAAATAAACTTGTTCCCATAATAATCATGGCTGCTAAAAAGAATGATTTATAAACACTATGCTTTTGCTGTATTAAGCTTAAAGGAATTGTTAAGTTTATCGAGTCTAGTTGTGTTTGCTTGATATGACCGCAAATGCGTTTGTCTTTATTTTCTTGTAAAAAATCTTGAATTTGATAGGTATCCATTTTAGTAAAATCAATAACCGTTTTATTACATAATCCGCAAAAGCGACCTTTATCTTGTGGTGACATTGTATCCCAATTTTCATGACATGGTTTTGGGATTTTAATAGAGTAGTAGTTGGCCATATTAAAATAGTTTTTTAATAGGCATCAAAAGCCTTGCCGAACCGTTCGTTATTGAGTTTTTTTATGTAAAAAAAATGGGAACTGTTTTTTGACAATTCCCACTTTTAAGTCTTTTTATGTTATTAAAACTTATTCCATTCCCATTGTTTTTGCAACATCAGGACATGATTCAGCTACTAACGCTTTCATTTTTTCTCCATAAGCTTTTTTCTCTTCTTCGTTCATGGCATCTTCTTTCTTTTTCATTTCGCCATCTGGATCTACACATTTCTGAAAATCTTCCATCACTTTAGTGTATTTAGCAAAATCCATTGCTGCAGGATCTTCTTTCATTTGTTTTGTAAGTTCAGCCATATCACCTGAGCATTCACAAAAACGTTTTGCAGCTTCTTCTTCAGGAGTACCTGCGCAAGACATAAACGATAATGCTATTCCTGCTAATAATAATTTGATTTTCATTTGTTGGTTTTTTAAAGTTGAAATCAAATATATAGTTTTATTAATAATTTGTAAGTTTGAATTTATGATAAATCCATACGACGATACTTATTTTATGAAAAAAGCACTTCAGGAAGCTGAGGATGCTTTTGATAAAGGCGAAATTCCGGTTGGTGCTGTAATTGTTATAAAAGACCGCATTATTGCTAGAGCACATAATTTAACCGAACTTTTAAATGATGTAACAGCACATGCAGAAATGCAGGCAATTACTGCTGCTGCTAATTTTTTAGGTGGAAAATATTTAAAAGACTGTACGTTGTATGTCACTTTAGAACCTTGCCAAATGTGTGCAGGAGCATTGTATTGGAGTCAGATATCTAAAATTGTTTATGGAGCAAGAGATGAAGATCGTGGGTGTATTGCATTAAATACTAAATTACATCCTAAAACAAAAATGGTTGGTGGAGTGTTAGCTGAGGAAGCTTCCGCTTTATTAAAACGTTTTTTTATAGAAAAACGAAACTTAAATTAAAAGACCAGTGTTGGCGGTTTAGTGCATTAGGGATAGTAACGACATCCTTTTTGTTTTACTAAAAAAAACAAAAAGATACAGTGGATAGCGCGACCCATTGTAGCTTTTCAGCGGAAAAGGGTAATGCCCAAATAAAATACTAAAAGCGTCTTTTATCGCCTTCTTTTTTACGCATGTCTTCTATTTTTTCTTTAGTTAACATGTATTCTTTGGCATCTCTGTCTTTCCATCTGTGATAGGTAAATAACGGGATGACTACAAAAAACAATCCTAAAACACCAAAACCTATTAGTTTTTGTCCATAGTCAACTTCTAGCCAATAACCACAAATTATGCTTGCTACAGATGCGATAAAAGATAGTCCGATTAGGTATTTCACGTTTTAAAATTAGATTTTTTTGTAAAGATATAAAATGCTTAGTTAAGTGGTCGTGTAGTTTATTAATTGACGTCTGTAAGCGGTTAATAATTTAGATTTTGAAACAAAACCTATGTACTTGCCGTCTTTAATTACTGGTAAATTCCAGGCGTTAGAATCTTGAAATTTTGCCATTACGGTTTTCATAGAATCTGTTTTGTAATCTATAATATCTGGTGGATTATGCATCAAGTCTTCCACCAAAGTGGTGTGGTAAAGTGCTTGGTTAAACATGATTTCGCGTACGTCATCCAAAAGTATAATTCCAACTAACGCTTTGTTTTTGTTGACTACAGGAAATAAATTCCGAGTAGATTTTGCTACACCTTTATGTAACATATCACCTAAAGTCATGTTTGGATTAAGTCTAACAAAATTGGTTTCTATTACACTATCCAAAGACATTAAAGTTAATACGCTTTGATCTTTATTGTGGGTTAATAATTCGCCTTTTAAAGCTAGCTCTTTAGTGTAAATGGTAAAATCTATTGCGTTTTTTTTAATAATGAAAGACATGCTTACTGCTATCATTAACGGAATAAATAACTCGTAACCACCAGTAATTTCAGCAATTAAGAAAATAGCTGTCAAGGGAGCATGCAATACACCTGCTATCAAACCAGCCATACCAATTAAAGTGAAATTGGTTTCTGAAACATTAAAACCTAAGCCTAAATTGTTGATTATTTTAGCCACGACATTACCCAATGCACTACCCATAACCATAGTCGGTATAAAAATTCCTCCAGCTCCTCCAGCTGCAAATGTAGTGGTCATGGCTATGGCTTTAAAAACAGTTATACCAATTAGTAATGCTATAACAACCCAAATATTTTCGTTAAAATGGTCAAAAGGTGTGGTGCCTAATGCAGCCAAATGGTTTCCTGCTAATAGATTATTTATAAAACCAAAACCTTCTCCATACAATGGTGGAATAAAATATAACATTACACCAATAGCCAATCCACCAATAATTAATTTAATGAGTCTTGATCTAAACCGTTCAAAGAATTTTAAAATGAAGAAATACATTTTAGTAAAATAAATCGAAGCAAATCCAGTACCTACACCTAATACTACATAAAATAAAGTGTCTTTAATTTGAAATTTATCTGAAAAATTAAAGTTGAATAATAAGTCGTCACCCAAAAAGAAATAAGAAGTCAACACCGAAGCAACTGAAGCTATAAGTAATGGTAGTAATGAAGCAAAGGTCAAATCCAAACTAAATACTTCTACTGCAAAAATAATAGCTGCAATTGGTGATTTAAATATAGATGAAATGGCTCCTGCAGCTGCGCAACCAATTAGTAAAGTACGTGTTTGCTGATTAACATGAAAAAGCTTGCCCAAGTTAGAACTAATTGCAGATCCGGAAGCAATAGCTGGTCCTAGTAATCCAACAGATCCTCCAAACCCAACAGTTAAAGGTGCGGTTATTAATGGTATGTATATTTTGGAGCGCTCTATTAACCCACTACGTTTAGATAACTTAAACAATATGGAAGGTATGGCATGTTCTACCTTTTTTTTAGTGATGTATTTTGTAAATAAATACACTAAAAACAATCCAAAAACAGGTAGTATAAAATAGATTTGATTTTTAGAAAATACAACTAAATTATCTAAAGCGCTCTCTATAGTAAATGTTATGTTTCTTAATGTTACTGCTGCTAATCCAGCAAATAGTCCAACCAATCCGCTTAAAATATAAGTGAAGTTTTTTTCTGAGATGTTTTTAATTCTCCAGATAAAAAAACGTTTATGTAATGGTTGTTTAGGCATTAATTAAATGTAATAAAAAATCCTGCGATTTGCAGGATTTTTTATTTTTATGATTGTAAATCTAATTTAAGATTTAATTCTTTTAATTGTTCATCATCAATTGGAGCAGGAGCATCAATCATGACGTCTCGACCAGAATTGTTTTTAGGGAAGGCAATAAAGTCTCTAATGGTTTCTTGTCCACCTAAAATAGAAACTAATCTATCTAGTCCAAAGGCTAATCCACCATGTGGAGGTGCTCCATATTCAAAAGCATCCATTAAAAAGCCAAACTGAGCTTTAGCGTCTTCTTCGCTAAATCCTAAATGTTTAAGCATGATTGCTTGTGTTGCTTTGTCGTGTATACGTATAGATCCACCACCAATTTCGTTTCCGTTAAGAACCAAATCGTAAGCATTAGCTTTAACATCTCCAGGATTTGTGTCTAATAATTCTATTTGACCAGGTTTTGGTGATGTAAATGGATGATGCATAGCGTGGTAATGACCTGTTTCTTCATCAAGTTCTAATAATGGGAAATCTATAACCCATAATGGAGCAAATACTTTAGGATCTCTTAAACCTAAACGCTCTGCTAATTCCATACGTAAAGCACTTAGTTGCGCACGTACTTTATTAGTGTCTCCAGATAATATACAAACTAAATCACCAGCTTTGGCTCCAGTTACTTCTGCCCATTTTGCTAGATCGTCTTGGTCGTAAAATTTATCTACAGAAGATTTAAATGTTCCGTCGTCATTACAACGTGAGTAAACCATACCTAAAGCACCAACTTGCGGACGTTTTACCCAATCAATTAATTTGTCTATTTCTTTACGTGTATAACTGTTTCCGCCAGGAACAGCAATACCAACAACTAATTCGGCATTATTAAAAACACCAAAATCTTTGTGTTGCGCTACAGCGTTAAGCTCTCCAAACTCCATTCCAAATCTAATGTCTGGTTTGTCGTTTCCGTATAAACGCATGGCATCGTCATATAACATACGTGGAAATTTGTCAACCTCTACACCATTAACTTCTTTAAGTAAGTGACGTGTTAAACCTTCAAAAATATTTAATATATCTTCTTGCTCAACAAATGCCATTTCGCAGTCAATTTGCGTAAATTCTGGTTGTCTGTCTGCACGTAAATCTTCGTCTCTAAAACATTTTACAATCTGGAAGTATTTGTCCATTCCACCAACCATAAGCAATTGCTTAAAGGTTTGAGGTGATTGTGGAAGTGCGTAAAACTCACCTTCATTCATTCTAGAAGGTACTACAAAATCTCTAGCACCTTCTGGCGTAGACTTGATTAAGTAAGGTGTTTCAACTTCAATAAAGTCATTGTTTGATAAAAAGTTTCTAACTTCCTGAGTCACTTTTGCTCTGAAAATTAAATTGTTTTTAACAGGATTTCTTCTAATATCTAGATAACGGTATTTCATTCTGATATCTTCTCCACCATCGGTCTTATCTTCGATAGTAAAAGGAGGTAAAAGCGCTTCGTTTAAAATAGTTAATTCTGATACTAAAATCTCTATATCTCCTGTTGGAATATTTGGATTTTTAGAAGCACGCTCAATAACAGTACCTTTTACTTGTATTACAAATTCGCGACCTAATTTTTGAGCTTGTTCAAGAATGTCTTTTGAGGTACGCTCTTCATCAAAAATAAGTTGAGTAATACCATAACGATCACGAAGATCGACCCATATCATAAATCCTTTATCTCTTGATTTTTGTACCCAACCTGAAAGGGTAACTTCTGTATTTATATGTGATGCGTTTAGCTCACCACAGTTGTGACTTCTGTACATAATTATCTATTAGAAATGCAAAAGTAAAAAATCCGAAGTAAAGACTTCGGATTTTTTGTTTAAATCATTTAATTGTATGTTGTAAACTGAAAATTATTCTTCAATTACAGTGTCTATTACAATTTCTTCTTCATTTACATTAGAAGAAAATTTATTTTTTAACCACATTTTAAATCTTATGGTTAAGAAAAATAATATTGGAACCACAATTAATGTTAAGAAAGTAGCGATAAGTAATCCGTAAATTACAGTCCAAGCTAATGGACCCCAAAATATTACGTTATCTCCTCCCATATATATGTTGGCATTAAAATCTGCAAATAAAGTAAAGAAGTTAATATTTAGTCCAATAGCTAACGGTATTAATCCAAAAATGGTAGTAATTGCAGTTAATAATACTGGTCTTAAACGTGCTTTTCCTGCGTTTACAATACTTTCAAATAAATCTTCATTTGTAAGATAGTCGTCTTCATCTAAATCTAATTTAGCTTTCTTTCTGTCTATAAGAAGTTGAGCATAATCTAATAATACCACACCATTATTTACAACAATTCCGGCTAGAGATATTATACCAACCATGGTCATCATTATAACGAAAGAGCTTCCTGAAATTACAATACCACCAAATACACCAATAAAACTAAGGAAAATAGCAATCATGATTATTGTTGGTTTTGAAACCGAATTAAATTGGAATATTAATATGAAAAAGATTAACCCAAGTCCAGTAAAAAAGGCGCCAACTAAAAATAGCATTTGTTTGTTTTGCTCTTCAATTTGACCTGTGTAATCTATTTTGATGCCTTTTGGTAAGTTTTCATAACTTTTCATTTCGTTTTGAATTTGACTTACAATAGCAGCTGCATCTGTAAAACCTGGTGATAATGCAGAGTAAACAGTTACAACACGTCTAGTGTCTTTGTGTTTAATAGCGCTAAAACCTGAGTTGTTCTCGTATTTAATTACAGCAGAAACTGGTACGCTTTTTATTTGGCCAGTATTGTCTCTAAACGTTATGTTTTGATTAAATAAAGCACTTTTATTGTATCTGTTTTCTTTATTAAAACGAACATAAATATCGTAATCGTCACCATCTTCTTTATAAACACCTGCTTTAGATCCAAATACAGAGCTACGTAATTGTTGTCCAACTTGTGCAGCACTAATACCTAACTCACCAGCTTTTTCTCTGTCAATAGTGACACGCATGGTTGGTTTAGCTTTATTTACATCAATCTTAAGCTCGTCAATACCTTGAATACTTTTAGTGTTAATAAATTCTCGCATAGATTCTGCAGTAGCGATTAACTCGTCGTAATCTTCGCCTTCAATTTCAATATTAATAGGAGGTCCAACAGGAGGTCCGTTAGCATCTTTTTCAACCGAAATTAAAACTCCAGGATAAATACCAACTAAAGCGGTTTGTACTTTTTGTCTAAGCGCTTCACTGTCTTCGCCACGTCTAAATTTATACTCACGCATTGAAGCTGTAATCTTGGCCTTGTGTGGCATTTCTGCAGCAGATCCACCATCGGTTTGAGGGTTTCCTGCACCTTCACCAACTTGAGATACTGTACTTTCTACTAAATAATTATAACCATCATCCATGTAATGGTCATCATTTAATACTGTGAATACACGTTGTTCTATCTCTTTGGTAATAGCATTTGTTTTTTCTATGGCTGTACCTTCAGGATATTCTATGTAAACAATAATCTGATTTGGTTTATTATCTGGGAAAAACTCTACTTTGGTTCGTTTTGCGCCTAATGACATACCAAATGCTATAAACGATGCAATTAATAATAAGAAGGTCCCAACACTTAATAAATAAGGTTTTCTTCCTGAAAGAGCAGCACGAAGTTTACGTTCGTACCAGTTTTCTAAAGAAACTAAAGTTTTGTTCTGGAAATAATTAGCTGCTTTTCTAATAAAGAAACGGTAAGCCCAAAGCATTACAGCAGTAAAAATCATTACTGTACCTAAGCCTCTGTAAGCGCCTCCAAACATTAATATTAAAATACCGATAATAGCAATAATAGATGAGGTTTTAATGATTTGCTTTAAAGGCATATCCTTGTCTTCAATAGTCATGTATCTTGATACTAAAACCGAATTGAAAAAGATAGCCACAAATAATGAAGAACCTAATACTACAGATAATGTTATAGGTAAAATTTTCATGAATTCTCCCATAATTCCTGGCCATAAACCTAACGGAATAAAGGCTGCAACTGTAGTAGCTGTAGATATAATAATAGGAAAAGCAATTTCGCCAATACCTTTTTTAGCAGCTTCAATTCTGCTCATACCTTCAGATTCCATTAAACGATACACGTTTTCAACTACAACAATACCATTATCCACAAGCATACCAAGTCCCATAATTAGACCAAATAATACCATTGTATTTAAACTTTGCCCTAATAATTGTAATATCATTAAGGACATAAACATAGACATTGGGATTGCAAACCCGACAAATAAGGCGTTTTTAAATCCTAAAAAGAACATTAAAACGGTTACTACCAAGATAACCCCAAAGATGATATTGTTTACTAAATCATCGACTTGACCAATAGTTTTTGAAGATTGATCGTTAACAACTGTTACAGTTAAGTCTGGAGGAAATACATTGTCTATTGCATCTGCAACTATAACTTGAATTTGCTCTGCTGCAGCAACCATATTTTTACCAGCACGTTTTTTAACATCTAGCATTACTACAGGATGTCCATACTCTCTTGCAAAAGTTGTTTTGTCTTCTTCTTTAAAAGTTACCGTTGCTAGGTCTTTAAGGTATATTGCATTTCCTTGTTCTGATTTAACAACAAAATTTTCAAGTTCTGAAGGTTTTTCAATTTCACCTAAAACTCTAATAGTACGACGTTGTCCACTTGCTTTTAAGTTACCAGCAGACATGGTTAAGTTACCATTGTTTATTGCTGCGATAATATCGTTAAAAGTAACTTGAGCAGCCATCATTTTATAAATATCAACTGCAACTTCAACTTCTTTTTCTTGAGCACCTCGAATATCTGCTTTCTTTATTTCTTGAAGATTTTCAATTTCATCTTGAAGATATTCAGCATATTCTTTTAGTTTCTGAATAGGATAATCTCCAGAGATATTAATGTTTAAGATTGGCATTTCTTCAGATAAGCTTAACTCAAACACATCTGGTTCTACTTTTGCTCCATTAAAGGTTGGCCAATCTTCGCCAGAAGTTTCAGTGTCAATTTCATCTTTTACCTTTTGTTTGGCTTGATCAACAGTTAAACCATCATCAAACTCAACAATCAACATCGAGTAATCTTCTTGCGATGTTGAAGTAATTTCTACAACATTACTAACCGTTTTTAATTTATCTTCTAAAGGATCGGAAATTAGTTTTTCAATATCCTCTGCAGTGTTTCCTGGATATATTGAACTAACATATATTTTAGTTTCGTTTACTTCCGGAAAGTTTTCTCTTGGCATGTCAAAAAACGCAGAAATCCCTAAATAAAAGATTACTGCAATTAGTACATACATCGTGGTTTTATTATTAATTGCCCACGACGACAAACCAAATTCTTTATCGACTTGTTTTTTCTTTTTAGTCATTATTTAGTTGGTTTAGTATTTAATTACTTTAACAGTTTGTCCGTCTTTTACACTACGTGCACCTTCTTGGATCAATTCAGCTCCACCTGCAATACCTTCTAAAACTTCAATAACATCACCTTGTGTTTTTCCTGTTTTAATAATGACTTTACTGACAGTGCCTTTATTGTCGTCTTTTTTGTCTTTTACAACGTAAACATATTGTTCGCCTTCTGCATTTTCAGATATAATACTTTGTGGTATTAAAATTGCTTTTGGGTTGGTATAATCGTTTATTTTAAGTTTTGCAGTTAAGTTAGGCTTAATTGTTTTGTCTTTGTTTGGTACATCAACTTCTACTTTAAAAGTACGGTTAGCAGGATTAATAATATCTCCAGCTTGACGGATTTTAGTGTCTATTGTTGTTCCTAAAACAGGAAACTCTACAGTTACTTTTTTTCCTTTTACTACAGATGGTATGTAGCTTTCTGGTACATCAGTTTCAATGTACATGTCGTTTAAGTTTACAATACGCATTAATGGTGTTTGTCCTGCACCTACAACACTACCTTTTTCTGTAATTACATCATCAATAGTTCCTGAAAAAGGCGCTCTAACTGTAGTTTTGTTTAGTTGCTGTTGTAATTGATTTATAGCCTCTTCTTGAGCTTCAAAAGACGATTTTGCTTGAAGATATTGTATTTCGCTACCAATTTTTTGATTCCATAATCTTTCTTGACGTTCAAATGTAGTTTTGGCTAAAGCAGACTGTATTTTAAGTTGCGCTAATTGTTGGCTTAATCCACCATCATCAATTTTGGCTAAGGTTTGTCCTTTACTTACGCGTTGACCTTCTTTGACATAAACATTGGTTAAAATCCCATTATATTCTGGTGTAATAGTTAAAAGGTTTTTTGTTGTAACGTTACCTTGTAATTCTAATACGTGATCAAAAACTTCTTCTTTAGCTTTGATAGTTGTAATTAAAGGAATATTTTGAGTAGTATCAAGGGTTTTAATTCTTTCGTCTAATAATTTTATTTTAGATTGAATAGCTTCTTGATCTGTAACTAATTCAGCACGTTTTGTACGAATGTCTTCAAGGTTGTTTTTCTCTAATATTTTTTCGACTGAATTCTTTTTATTTCCACCACATGAAGCTAATAAAATAGCAGCAAATGAAAGTGTTATTATATGTTTCATAATTATTGTTTTGTAAGGTTGATTAGTTTGTAGTGTTAAGTAAAGTTTCTAGTTCTGCTTTTTTTGTTATGACATCTAGCATAGTTTGAAGTAATTCTTGTTGTGCAGTATATAATTGCGTTTGCGCTTGTCTTAGTTCAAAACTAGAACCAATTCCTTCAAAAAATTTGGTTTGGTTTTTAGTTTCAATACGCTCGGCAAGTGTCAGATTTTCTTTTTTATTTTGGTAATCTTCAATAGCAAATTGGTAATCGCTTTTTGCAGATTCTATTTGCAGATTTAACATTTGCTCTGTTTCGGTAAGGTTAATGTCTGCTTTTTCTAAGTTTATTTTAGCACGTTGTGTTGCTGCACTACGCATACCAGAGCTAAATATTGGTACATTTAAGCTCACACCAAATATTGATGATCCATACCATTTTTCGTTTGTATTTGTAAAATTAAAAGACTCTCTGTTTCCTGTATACCCTCCGTTTATAAAGGCGCTTAAACTAGGTAATGCTTTGCTTTTTTCTAACTTAACTAATAGCTCTTTAGACGTTTTGTCGTTTTGGGCTATTTTATAATCTATATTATTTTCTATGCTGTTATCAGTATCTAATAATTCTAATTTAATGTTTTGAAGTGCTAAAGCATCTAGGTCTTCAGTCAATACAGTCGTGTCGTTAATAGGTTTACCAATAGTTAAGTTTAGCATTTGATAAGCTAAGTCTTTTAAACGTGTTGTGTTATTTAAATTACTTTTTACACTAGATAATGTTATTTTTAATTGCTCTACGCTTTCTTCTTCTTCTAAACCATTTTCAAAAATCTTGGTAATATCATTTAGGTTTTTTTCTAGTACACTAATGTTACGTTCTAAAATAGCAACACTTTCTTCTGCTAAAAGCACATTTCCGTAGGCATTAATTACAGCTTTTCTAACTTCTAAATCGGTTTTTGTTTTTGCGTTTTTAGAAATCTCTAAATATACCTTTGCGGATTGTAGTCCTACTAAGTACGACCCATCAAATAATAATTGACTTAGAGTAGCAGTACCTGTTAATGTGTGCTTAGAGCCAACTTGTATTACTTGGTCTCCAAATACAAATACATTACGTTTTAGTGCGTTTTGGTAGTCTACTGCAGCATTAAGTTGAGGTAAACCTGTAGCTGTAGTTTCCCATTTTTGTTTGATGGCAGCTTCTATATCCAACGCTGCATTTTTTGCAGTTCTGTTGTTTTCTAACGCATAGTCAATAGCTTCTTGTAATGACATATTGGTAGGTGCTTCCTGACCAACTGCTATGGACGTCAGAATTAAACTAAATACTAAGATTAAGTTTTTCATTAGTTAAGGGTGGTTTTGTTTATAAATTTATTTAGTGTTTGTAATCCTTTTTCAGTACAAATGGCTCTTAAATGATATTCTAAATAGCTTTCCATTAGATACTCCATTGTAAAAATACTTGTCGGAAAAATAGTTTCGTCTTTAATACCAGACATACCGTTAAAGTACATTCTAGAAATAAAATCGACATTTATATTTTTTCTAAACAACCCTGTGTCTACACCTTTTTGCATGCTGTCTTTAACAGATACATACATTTTTTCAAATTGTTTTAAATGCAAGTTGTTATGTATTTGAGGGTAGTATTTTTTTAATTGATATTGTGGTGATGCTTTTTCGTTTTTTAAATACGTCATAACAAACATTTTAATATCATATAGTTCCTCAATTGGATTATGTGATTTATCACAAATACAATCAATTCCTCCACATATATTTTCAAAAATTTGTGTTGTAGTTGCCTCCACTAATTTAGTTTTATTATCAAAATGTTGATAGATTGTTTTTTTAGAAATACCTAAGGCATTGGCAATCTCATCCATTGTAACACTTTTAAAACCAAGTGTTAAAAATAGTTCGGCAGATTTAAGTATAATTTTTTCTCTCATAATTTGGCACAAATGTACGACAGGAAACTTTAAAAACAATAAAAGTTTCCAAAGTATTAATAGTTTTTTAACACAGCTCTTTACATAGACTTTAGTTTGTTAATAGGATTTGCGTTATTTTTGCAGAATGCAAAATATTTTATCATATCAAACTGCTTTTACGGATTATCTTAAAGGGTATGCGTCACCAAAAGAACCAGCTAACCTTTACAATCCTATACATTATATATTACAACTAGGTGGTAAACGTTTACGACCAGTGTTGACTTTAATGACTGCCGAGATTTTTGGGTCTAATCATACTAAGGCTTTAGATGCAGCCTTGAGTATAGAGGTGTTTCATAATTTTTCATTGGTACATGATGACATTATGGATGATGCACCTTTAAGACGTGGTCAACAAACAGTTCACGAAAAGTGGGATATAAATACAGGTATTTTGTCGGGAGATGCTATGTTGATTATGGCATATCAGTTATTTGAAAACTATAATCCACAAGTATTTCAGTCTTTAGCAAAATTATTTAGCAAAACAGCTTTAGAGGTTTGCGAAGGTCAACAATATGATGTTGATTTTGAGACAAGAGATAATGTAACTATACCTGAGTATTTAAAAATGATTGAATACAAAACAGCAGTTTTAGTTGGAGCAGCCATGAAAATGGGAGCAATTGTTGCCGAAACTTCTGAAGACAATCAAAATAGCATTTATCAATTTGGTCGTCTTTTAGGAATAGCTTTTCAATTACAAGATGATTATTTAGACGCTTTTGGTGATCCAAAAACTTTTGGTAAACAAGTTGGAGGAGATATAATTGAAAATAAAAAAACCTACCTTTATTTAAAAGCATTACAAGCTTTAGATGATAGTGATAAACATAGATTAGAACAATTGTTTTCTGTTAATTTAGAAGATAATAGTGATAAAATCGAAACTGTAAAACAGTATTTTGTAGCCTCTGGATCTGCTGAAGCGACTAAGGAAGCTATTAAAGAATATACCAATAAGGCTTTTGAAGTGTTAGACACACTAAGTATATCTGAAGATAAAAAACAATTGCTTAAAACTTTTGGGACTAATTTAATGACAAGAAGTGTCTAGTTTTTATGGATTTACCATCAGATTTTAACCAATTAATAGAGCATGCAAGTACACAAAATTTGTATCAAAAATTAGTGCAACAATTAAATAAAGATTTTTTGTATGCTAATATAGATTTGGATTTTAGTCTTGATATTTTACCTTCAAGTTTAAAACTAATGTTGCATGAGACAGTATATAAGCTGATTCAGGAAAAGTTTGCCGAGTATCTTAACTTGCTTTATATAATAGATGTGTCAGAAGACGCGATTAAAAAATTAGATGGTAGTGATACATTACAATTATCTGAAGACGTTTCATTTTTAATCTTAAAAAGAGAATGGCAAAAAGTGTGGTTTAGGCAAAAATATTCTTAAAAGAAAACTCTAACAAAAGGCACAAAAGCATTAGCGTAAACACTATCAGCTTCATCATATAGTAAATCATATCTAACACCAAACGTGACGTTGTTAGTTCTGTAACCTGCACCAATAAATAAAGCAGGTACCCAATAGTTTCTATCTGTATTTTCAGCAAAAGCACCTTCAAATTGTTGGTTAACATTAAGCTGTTCAAACTCGGCAGAAAGCTGTATGTCTTCTATAGGATTAAACAAACCCATAACACTTCCTCCTAAAATGGTAGATTTGTAAACGTTTTTACTTTTGTTATATGTTCCGTTTAGACCAACACCCATAGCAAAAGTATTGTTAAACTGATAAATAGCACTTGGAGCTAAAGTAGCACTAAAAAAATTACTTCCAGTACTTAAACCTAATCCACCTCCAAAACGTACGTTTTTCCAAAAATCACTTTTTTGCTGAGGTAAATTGTTCTGAGAATTAGCAAAAGTTGATAAAAAACAAGCGATTACTGATAAAACAATAATTTTAGGAAGTTTAATCGATTTAATTTTCATAATAATTAATTTAGAAATTTTTCAATGTTATAAATATAATAAAAGCATCTTTATTTTTGGTAAATGTTGTATTTTTGATAAAATTTTGTTGAAGCGAACACGTCTTAAAGAAAATAATGGATAAATACTCCTTTTTAAACGCAGCACATACAGCATACTTTGCTGACTTATACGAACAATACTTAAAAAATCCTGACTCAGTTGAGCCTAGTTGGAGAGCCTTTTTTCAAGGTTACGACTTTGGTTCTGAAAACTATACTGAAGATGGAGTACTAACTGAAAATGTTTCTAGTCAAATACCAGAACATGTTCAGAAAGAATTTCAAGTAGTAAAATTAATAGATGGTTATCGTAACAGAGGGCATTTATTTACAAAAACCAATCCTGTTAGAGATCGTAGAAAATACGAGCCAACTTTAGCACTAGAAAATTTTGGGTTATCAGATGCAGATCTTGACACAAGCTTTAATGCTGGTGATATACTTGGTATTGGTGCACAAACTTTACGCGAAATACTAAAACATCTTAATAGCATTTATTGTGATGCTATAGGTGTGGAGTATATGTATATTAGAAAGCCTGATGAAATACAATGGATTCAGAATAAATTAAATATTAACGATAACCAACCCAATTTTTCAGGAGAGCAAAAAAAGCATATCCTTAAAAAATTAAATGAAGCAGTATCGTTTGAAAGTTTTTTACACACTAAATATGTAGGGCAAAAACGTTTTTCTCTAGAAGGAGGAGAGTCTTTAATTCCTGGATTAGATGCAGTTATTGAAAAAGCTGCAGAACTTGGTGTTAAAGAGTTTGTAATGGGAATGGCTCACAGAGGTCGTTTAAGTACACTTACAAATATTTTTGGTAAATCAGCTAAAGATATTTTTAGCGAGTTTGATGGTAAAGATTACGAGCAAGAAGTTTTTGATGGAGATGTAAAATACCATTTAGGTTGGACTAGTAACAGAGAAACCAATACAGGGAAAAAAATAAACCTAAGTATTGCACCAAACCCATCTCACTTAGAGACTGTAGGAGCAGTAGTAGAAGGTATTGTTAGAGCAAAACAAGACAATTTTTATAGCGACGACTTTAGTAAAGTATTACCAATTGTAGTGCATGGTGATGCTGCAATTGCTGGTCAAGGATTGGTGTACGAGGTTGTGCAAATGGCTCAGTTAGATGGTTATAAAACTAATGGTACAATACACGTTGTAGTAAATAATCAAGTTGGATTTACAACTAACTATTTAGACGCAAGATCAAGTACGTATTGTACAGACATAGGTAAAGTAACATTGTCTCCAGTATTACACGTCAATGCAGATGATGCAGAAGCAGTTGTACACGCTATGTTATTTGCTTTAGATTTTAGAATGAATTTTAAGCGTGACGTATTTATTGACCTATTAGGTTACAGAAAATATGGTCATAACGAAGGTGATGAGCCTAGGTTTACACAACCTAAATTATATAAAGCAATTGCTAAACATGCTAACCCAAGAGACATCTATGCTGAAAAATTAATGTCAGAAGGTATTATTGATAAAGGACATGTTAAGCAATTAGAAAAGGATTATAAATCTAGCTTAGAAGAAAAGCTAGAAGATTCTCGTAAAGAAGATAAAACGGTAATCACTCCGTTTATGGAAGAACAATGGAAAGCATTTACACAAGTTGATGAAACTGTTATGATGCAACCTGTTGACACAACAACTTCTACAGATAAATTAAAAGCAATTACTAAAGTAATATCTAACTTACCAAAAGATAAAAAGTTTATCAGAAAAATAGAGCGTCTAATAAATGAGCGTCAAAAAATGTTTGACGAAAACAGATTAGATTGGGCTATGGCAGAGCATTTAGCTTATGGTACTTTATTAGAAGAAGGTTACAATGTACGTATGTCTGGTCAAGATGTAGAGCGTGGTACTTTTTCTCATAGACATGCAGTTGTAAAGGTAGAAGATAGCGAGGAAGAAATTTTATTATTAAACCAAATTAGTGATACTCAAGGTCAATTTCATATCTTTAATTCATTACTTTCAGAGTATGGAGTTGTAGGTTTTGATTACGGTTATGCTATGGCAAGTCCAAATACATTAACTATTTGGGAAGCACAATTTGGAGACTTTAGTAATGGTGCGCAAATCATGTTAGACCAATACATTTCTGCAGGTGAAGATAAATGGAAAACTCAAAATGGGTTAGTCATGTTACTACCTCATGGTTATGAAGGTCAAGGAGCAGAACACTCTTCAGCACGCATGGAACGTTACCTACAATTATGTGCTAAAGACAATATGTTTGTTGCAGACTGTACAACTCCTGCTAACATATTTCACTTATTAAGACGTCAAGTAAAATCTAAATACCGTAAACCATTAATAGTGTTTACACCAAAAAGTTTATTGCGTCATCCTAAATGTGTAAGTACAGTAGAAGAGTTTGCTAACGGAAGCTTCCAAACTGTAATTGATGATGTAGAGGTAAAAGCAGAAAAAGTTAAAACATTAGTGTTTTTAACAGGTAAGTTTTATTACGATTTAGACGAAGAACGTACTAAGTTAAACAGAGATGATGTTGCTATTATTAGAATAGAACAACTATTTCCATTACCAACACAGGATATTAAAAATATATTAGACAAATACAAAGATGTTGAAGATGTAGTTTGGGCACAAGAAGAACCAAGAAACATGGGAGCGTATGCACACATGTTAATGCATTTAGACGAAGCTAAAACATTTAGATTGGCCTCTAGAAGACCTTATGGTGCACCAGCAGCTGGTAGTTCTGTAAGATCTAAAAAACGTCATAAAGAAGTTATCGGTTTTGTATTTGATAAATCAAAAAACAACCAACGTAATTAAATATTTCCATTATGAAAAAAATACTTTTTATACTAGCATTATTAGTTTCAACAATAGGCTTCGCTCAAGAAAGTCAAACTTCTAAAACTATAGCGTCAACTTTTCAAAAACATTATAATAATGGAGATGTAGATGGTATTTATAGTATGTTTAACAGCGATTTCAAAAAGGTTTTAACATTAGAAAAAACCAAAGCTTACTTCAGGGATCAATTAAAAATGAATGCTTTAGGTAAAATGAAATCAATAGAATATGTAGATACTGTTAGATCTGGAAATAACTATACAATGGTTTTTGAAAACGGAGTTTATAATGCGTATTTCAAAGCAGGAACAGATAACAAACTTGAATTTTTAGAAATAAATTCAATCAACTAATAAAATTAACACAACAAAATAAAATTACATTACGATGATTTTAGAAATGAAAGTGCCTTCTCCAGGCGAATCTATCACAGAAGTTGAAATAGCAGAATGGTTAGTTCAAGATGGTGATTATGTAGAAAAAGACCAAGCTATTGCTGAGGTAGATAGTGATAAAGCAACTTTAGAGCTACCTGCAGAAGCAAGTGGAATTATTACGCTTAAAGCGGAAGAAGGAGATGCTGTAGCAGTTGGCCAAGTAGTGTGTTTAATTGATACAAGTGCTGAAGCTCCAGCAAGTAGCACTTTTGAAGGTGGTGATGAAGGAGGTAACTCAAATGCTGAAAAAGATTTGGCTAAAGACCAAAAATCAACACCAAATAATGATTCAGCTAAAGCTGCTAACCCAGCAACAGAAACTTATGCTTCAGGTACTGCTAGTCCTGCAGCAAAAAAGATTTTAGCTGAAAAAAATATTCAAGCCTCAACAATTCAAGGCTCTGGTAAAGATGGACGTATTACAAAAGATGATGCAGTAAAAGCTGTACCGTCTATGGGAACTCCAACAGGGGGAAATCGTGGATCTTCAAATACTAAAATGTCAATGTTACGACGTAAAGTAGCAGAACGTTTAGTAGAAGCTAAAAATACAACAGCTATGTTAACTACTTTTAACGAAGTAGATATGGCTCCTATTTTTGAACTTAGAAAAGAATATAAAGAAACTTTCAAGGCTAAACATGGTGTAAGCTTAGGTTTTATGTCTTTCTTCTCATTGGCAGTTGTTCGTGCATTACAAATGTATCCTGCAGTAAACTCAATGATTGATGGTAAAGAAATGAAAAGCTTTGATTTTGTAGACATTAGTATTGCAGTATCTGGTCCTAAAGGATTAATGGTGCCAGTAATAAGAAATGCAGAAAACTTAACTTTTAGAGGTGTTGAATCTGAAGTTAAACGCTTAGCACTAAGAGCTAGAGATGGACAAATTACAGTAGATGAAATGACAGGTGGAACATTTACAATTACAAATGGAGGAGTATTTGGTAGTATGTTGTCTACACCTATTATTAATCCACCTCAAAGTGGTATTTTAGGTATGCATAATATTATTGAAAGACCAATAGCTGTAAATGGTAAGGTAGAAATACATCCAATGATGTATGTTGCGTTATCTTATGATCATAGAATAATTGATGGTAAAGAAAGTGTAGGCTTTTTAGTAGCTGTTAAAGAAGCTTTAGAAAACCCAACCGAGTTATTAATGAATAACGATATCAAGAAAGCATTAGAATTATAATAATTCTAATTAATAAATAAAAAAAGGGAGCAATTTAATTGCTCCCTTTTTTTATTTAAAAAAGATAAAAATATTAAATGCAACAATAACAATAGTTAGTATTGTAATACATGCAATTATAATTGTATTCTGTTCTTTTGTTCTTTTTTCTAAATCTATCATATTTACATACTTGTTTTAGTTAAAAACTCTGTACCATTACAATACAGAGTTTTCTTTAAATAATTCTCCCTAAGAACTAATTAATAGCATGGTAAAGGTATTGATTGTTAAGGATATATAAAATACGTATAACTACGTATTTTTTCGCAATAGAAGCAAAAAAAAAGCTCTAAAACAGTAAATCGTTTTAAAGCTTTATCAATTCTCCCAAAATTGATTGTTAACATCGTAAAGGTAAATTGAATATTAT